>NZ_JBNAJY010000008.1:0-15544 GCF_052047595.1 Candidatus Pelagibacter sp. HIMB1715
AGTTTATTTTTATAAAATCTAATATCTCTAACTCTCTCAAAGACCTCAACTCTTTCAAAGTTTATAAATTTTTGTTCTCATTTAAATCAAAAAAATAAATAGATTTATCACAATTTAAGATTATTTAAATTTTATTTCTAATGTTTAATTGTGATTGGGCTGCTGCTAATCTAGCAATTGGAACTCTATAAGGTGAACAGGAAACGTAATTTAATCCAACTTTAGCACAAAACAATATACTGTTTGGGTCTCCACCATGCTCTCCACAAATTCCTAATTTTATTTTTTTATTTTGATTTCTTCCTCTCTCTACTGCTAGCTGAACTAAATCAGATACACCATCATCAATTGAAACAAAAGGGTCTACAGAAAAAATTTTATGATCTAAATAATCGTTCAAAAATTTACCACTGTCATCTCTGCTTATTCCAAATGTAGTTTGTGTCAAATCGTTTGTTCCAAAACTAAAAAATTCTGCGTGCTTTGCAATTTCTTTAGCTTTTATAGCAGCTCGTGGCAACTCAATCATTGTACCTACTATAAATTTTATTTTCAATTTATTTTCTTTTTGAACTTGATTAGCGGTTCTAATTACTAAATCTTTCATTATTCTTATCTCTGCTTCAGTAGATACCAAAGGAATCATTATCTCAGGAAATGCAGATTTTATATTATTTTTTTTTAGTTCTGCCAAAGCCTCGAATATTGCTCTACATTGCATTTCATAAATTTCAGGAAAAGATATTCCTAGACGACAGCCCCTATGACCTAGCATAGGATTTTGCTCGTGAAGCTCTTCAATTCTAGACTCTACCTCTTTAACTGGAAGATTAACTATATTTGCAACCTCATTAATTTCCTTGTTTGTTCGAGGCAAAAATTCATGTAATGGTGGGTCTAACAATCTTACAGTCACTGGTAACCCACTCATAATCTTAAAAATATCAATAAAATCTTTTCTTTGATGTGGTAACAGTTTTTCTAATGCTAATGCTCTGTCTTCTTTTGTTTTTGATAATATCATTTCTCTTACAGAAAAAATTCTTTCTTCATCAAAAAACATGTGTTCAGTTCTACATAATCCAATACCTTCTGCACCAAAGTCTTTTGCTGTTTTAGTATCTTTTGGTGTCTCTGAATTAGTTCTTACTTTTAGTTTTCTAAAACTGTCAGCCCAAGACATTAGCTTTGAAAAATCCCCAGATATTTCTGGCTTCACTGTTGAAACACGTCCAGCGATAATTCTCCCAGTTGATCCATCTATGGTAATTACGTCCCCTTCTTTAATTTCCATTGAAGATGTTTTAAATGTCTTCATCTCATAACTTATATCAATTTCGCTTGAGCCAGATACACATGGTCTTCCCATACCCCTAGCAACTACTGCAGCATGACTGGTCATTCCTCCTCTAGCAGTCAAAATTCCTTTTGCTGCATGCATTCCTTGTATATCTTCAGGTGACGTTTCTACTCTTACTAAGATAGCGTCTTGCATCATTGAAGTTAATCTTTCAGCTTCCTCTGAAGTAAATACCACTTTCCCACTTGCTGCTCCTGGTGAAGCAGGTAAACCATTTGCTATTACATTGATTGTGCTATTTTCATCAAGTGTAGGATGCAGAAGTGTATCTAAAGAATTTGGATCGATTCTTAATACTGCTTCTTTTTTTGATATTAATTTTTCCTTAACCATATCAACTGCAATCTTTACCGCAGATTTTGCAGTTCTTTTTCCAGATCTAGTTTGAAGCATCCACAATTTATTATTCTCAACCGTAAATTCCACATCTTGCATATCTTTGTAATGTTTTTCCAATTTTTTTAAAATTTTTTTTAATTCATTGAAAACTTTTGGCAAAGACTCTTCCATTGAAGGTTCTTCAACTTTAGCGTTTTTTCTTGCCTTCTTAGTTATATATTGAGGTGTTCTCGTGCCAGCAACAACGTCCTCACCTTGTGCATTAATTAAGTACTCACCATATATCTCGTTTGATCCATCTGATGGATTTCTTGTAAATACAACTCCGGTAGCACAATCATCACCCATATTACCAAAAACCATTGATTGAACGTTGACTGCCGTTCCCCATTCTGCTGGTATTTTATTTAATTTTCTATAGACTTTTGCTCTATTACTTTCCCATGATAAAAATACAGCGCTAATTGCTCCAAATAGTTGTTGAAATACATCTTGAGGAAATTCTTTTTTTGTTTTTTCTTTTACTATCCTTTTAAAATCTTCAATTAAACCATTCCAATCATTTTCATCTAAATCCGTGTCTAACAAAACACCTTTTGTTAATTTATAATTTTCGATTAACTCTTCAAAATGATAGCTCTCTACACCCATCACAACGTTTCCATACATTTGAATAAATCGTCTGTAACTGTCTTTGGCAAATCGCCCATTGGAAGTTTTCAAAGCTAAAGCATTTACTGTTTTATCATTTAAACCTAAATTAAGAATTGTATCCATCATTCCTGGCATAGATACTCTTGCACCTGATCTAACAGATAATAATAAAGGATTTTTTAGGTCTCCAAATTTTTTAGAAACATCTTTCTCTATAATTTTTAATTCTTTTTTAATTTGAGAAATTAAATTGTTATTCAATTTTTTCTTATCTTTATAAAAAATTTCACAGACTTTAGTAGATATTGTAAAACCAGGAGGAACTGGCAACCCCATCCTGCCCATTTCAGAAAGATTAGCGCCTTTTCCACCTAAAAAATTTTTGGGATTTTTAATACTTTTTGATTGTTTCGAATTAAAATTTAATATGAGTTTTGTCATTAATTGGATTCTATTAGAGAAAAGTTAACATAATTATCGAATGTTTTACACATCATTTGAATTAGTTCTAGCCTATTTTTCTTAACCGTCAGATCATCCTCATTCACAATTACATTATCAAAAAAATCAAATACCTCTCTCTTAATACTTGCTAAATTGTCCAATGTTTGAACAAAATTTTCATCGCTGTTAATACTTGAAAAATATTTCCTTAATTCATTAATTTTTTTAAATAAATTTTTTTCAATCTCAGTTTTAAATATACTAGGGTCAGTTGTATTAGATAATTCGATTTTATCTTTTTTTAACTCACTTTCTAAAATATTAGATGCTCTTTTATAGCTTGCAATAATATTTATTCCATTTTGTTTATTTATTATTTTATTTAAATTTTTTGCTTTATTAAAAATGATTACAGATTGATCTAAGTTAAAAGAACTTATTGAAGCTTGTATTATATCGTTTCGGATATTTTCCTCCTTCATATAATATTTCAACCTCTCTAATAGAAAATCTAATAATTCTTTTTGTAAAGATTTATTCTCAAATTCAAATCCTTGATCCTGATACAAACTTAAAGAATAATTTATTAAATCTCTAATTTTAAAATCTTTTTTATTTTCAATGATAATTCTAATTATCCCTAATGCTATTCTTCTTAAGGCAAAGGGATCCTTGGAACTTGTTGGTTTTTGGTTTGCACCAAAAAATCCAACTAAAGTATCAATTTTGTCAGCTAAGGATAAAGCAATGCTATAAGGTTTTTTTGGAATTCTTGTTCCAGATCCAACAGGTAAATATTGCTCACTAACAGCAAGTGATATTTCTTTATCAAAACCTTGCACATTTGCAAAATAACCTCCCATAATCCCTTGAAGTTCTGGAAATTCACCAACCAATTCAGATAACAAATCTACTTTGCTTATCGACGCTGATAATTCTACTTTTTCCTTACTAATTAATAACTCATCAGAAATAATAGCACCAAGCTTTCTCATTCTTTGAGCTTTATCAAAATAATTTCCAAGACCTTTGAAATAATTCATTAATTTTAAATCAGAAATTTTTTTGACCATATTTTGAGCTTTATCTTTCTGCCAGAAAAATTCTGCATCACTTAATCTTGCTTCAACTACTCTTTCATTTCCTAATTTAATTAATCCATTTTTATCCTTATTGTTTGCTACTACCAAAAATTGATTTGTAATGATTCCTTTTTTATCAAAAGTAGGGAAATATTTTTGATGATGTTGCATGGTTAGTATTAAAATCTCTTTAGGTATATTTAAAAATTTTTTATCAAATTCACAAACAATTACATTAGGTTGGTCAGTTAAATCGACTACTTCCTGAAGAAGCTTAGGATTGCTCTCGATATTTATATTTCTTTTTTTTAAAATAATATCGAATTTTTTTTCTATTAAATCTTTTCTCTCAGTGTGATCGATAAGTATATCCATTTTTTTAAAAAAATTTTTATATGATTTAAAATCTAAAAATAGTTTTTTCTTTTCTTCAAATTCTTTATCTACAAATGTCGAGTTAGATGAAATGAAATGATGAAATTTAAAATTTAGTTTTTTTTGGTCAAAGATGGATAAGATAGATTTTAATGGTCTACCCCATAATAGTTCATAGTTTGACCATTTCATTGACTTTTTCCATTGAATTTTATTCATTATTTGAGGTATGGCTTCTTCCAATAATGCATGAGTATCTAATTTTTTTGATCTAGTTTTATAAAAATAGAACTCACCTTTATCTGTTTTTTTTTTAAACAATTCTTTTTTTGAAACACCATTTGATCTCGCAAATCCCTCCAACGCAGCATCTGGAGACTTTGTATTCGGACCTTTTATTTCCTCAGATTTTAAAACTATCTTCTTTTCAACTCCCTCAAACAAAATTAATAACCTATTGGGTGTTGAGTAAGATGAACTTTTATTAAATTTAATAGATTTTTCTAAAAAAAATTCATTAAAACTTTTTAGTAAGTTTTCTCTTAAATTTTTTTGTAAATTTGAAGGTATTTCCTCACTAAACAATTCTAAGAAAAATTCAGACATTATTTTTCACTATCTAACCAAATACTAGCAGCTAATTTTGTAATATCTCTTATTCTTGCAATATATCCTGCTCTTTGAGCAACGCTAATTGCTCCACGTGCATCTAATATATTAAATACATGACTCGCTTTTAAACATTGATCATAAGCTGGTAATGAAATTTTTTTTTCAACTAATGACTTTGCTTCCGACTCGTGCATGTCAAACATTTTAAAAAGTGACTCTACATTGGCATATTCAAAATTATA
Organism: Candidatus Pelagibacter sp. HIMB1715; assembly: GCF_052047595.1. NCBI lineage: Bacteria > Pseudomonadati > Pseudomonadota > Alphaproteobacteria > Candidatus Pelagibacterales > Candidatus Pelagibacteraceae > Candidatus Pelagibacter > Candidatus Pelagibacter sp. HIMB1715. The sequence goes on from NZ_JBNAJY010000008.1 coordinate 5,109, forward strand.
TGCAGAAAATTCTCTCTCGGCTTGATGAAATACTTCTTTATATTTTACACCATCATCATTCCATAACAGATCGTAGACATTTTTTTGTTGCTGAATAAACATACATATTCTTTCTAATCCATATGTTATTTCTACAGAAACAGGTTTGCACTCAAATCCTGCCATCTGTTGAAAATAAGTAAATTGAGTAATTTCCATGCCATCACACCATACCTCCCAACCAAGACCAGCAGCGCCCAAAGTTGGACTTTCCCAATCGTCCTCTACAAATCTAATATCATGATCTGTATGGTCAATTCCTATAAATGATAAACTATTGAGGTAAAGTTTTTTAATATTTTCAGGCGAAGGTTTTATAAGAACTTGAAATTGATAATAATGTTGAAGTCTATTTGGATTATCTCCATACCTTCCATCTGTGGGTCTTCTTGATGGCTGCACATATGCTGTCTTCCAAGGTTTAGTCCCTAATGACCTCAATGTAGTTGCTGGATGAAATGTACCTGCTCCTACTTCCATGTCATAAGGTTGGAGAACTACACATCCCTTTTTGCTCCAAAACTTTTGAAGATTTAAAATTGTATCTTGAAATGTAAGAATTTTCTCTTTTGATTTAGAAACCATATCTTTGCCAGATTGATCTTTCATCTAAAATATTTGCAAATTGGTCAATATGATTTGAAGATGAAAGTTTTTGACTTAACCACCCTTTTGTTTTTTCAAATTTTTTAATTACAACATCTTCACCATACTTTTCTTTTAAGATTTCATGTGCATCTCCTATGCCATCTATTAATCCTAATTTCTTGGCTCTAGTGCCTGACCAAAATTCACCAGAAAATAATTCTACTTCTGTTTTATTTAATTTTGCTCCACGACTTTTTTCAACAACATTTATGAAATCTTGGTGTAAATCTAATTGAATATTTTTAAGTCTTTGAATATCTTCTTCCTTTTCTTCCATAAAAGGATCAAGTGTGCTCTTATTCTTTCCAGCTGTGTGAACTCTTCTCTCAACACCTATTTTCTTAATTAATTGAGTAAAACCAAATGATGAATATATAACCCCTATAGACCCAATAATTGAACTTGAATTTGCATAAATTTCATCTCCAGCACATGAGATAAGATATCCCCCAGATGCAGCAACATCTTCTGCAAAAAAAATAACTTTTTTGTTACTTTTTTTAGCTTGCTGACGAATAAAACTATAAATTAAATGTGACTGTACAGGTGAACCTCCTGGAGAATTGATTGATATTGCTACTGCAGCAGCTTTTTTTAGTGAAAAAGCTTTTTTAATAATTTCTTCCTGGCCTGCAAAATCAATACCTTGCTTAAATTTACCAGCATTACCAATGACACCATTTAATTTAATATGTGAAACAATTTTTTTCTTTTTTAAAAAGGAGAACATATTTATCTCTTACAGAATATTTAGTTGATTATAAAGACTACTTATAATTGAAGAAATAGGTGCGTCAAATGATAAGTAATAAATATAGCTTATTTATATTAGTTTAAAATTAATATGGGAACTGTAGTACAGCTTAAAAACCAGATAAATAATTCATATTTCCAATTAAAGGATTCTGTTGAAGAAAAACTAGATTTGACTGAAGAGAGAATAAAATCTAAATTAATTAGTGATGTTCAATTAGTTCAAAAAATGACTAATTATCATATAGAAACTGGTGGCAAAAGACTTAGAGCATTATTGACGTTAGGAAGTGCTAAATTATGTGGTTACTCAAAAGGTTCAAGAGATGTAAATTTAGCAGCTTGTGTAGAACTTATTCATAGTGCAACCTTGATGCATGATGATGTTATTGATGAAGGTGAGATTAGAAGAGGCAAAGAAACTTTAAATAAAATTTGGAGTAATCATTCTTCAGTTTTAATTGGAGATTATCTCTTAAGCAGATGCTTTGAAATGATGGTGGAAGATGGAAGCTTAGAGGTATTAAAATTATTATCATCAACTTCATCTAAAATTGCCCAGGGAGAAGTATTACAACTACAACATAATAATGAAGTTGATATGCTTGAAGAAACATATCTAAAAATCATCTCTGCCAAAACTGCAGAACTATTCGCTGCTTCTACAAAAGTAGGTGCAATTATAGCTGAAGTAGAAAATAAAGAAAAAGATGCACTAGAATTTTATGGGAGGAATTTAGGTTTAACTTTTCAAATTGCAGATGATACATTAGATTATAACTCTGAATTAAAATTATTTGGAAAAAAAATAGGAAAAGATTTTTTTGAAGGAAAAGTGACATTACCAATAATCTTGCTTTACCAAAAATTAGAAAACAATGAAAAAAATAGGCTAAAAGAAATATTTAATAAAAAAGAGAGAACAAGAGAAGATTTGATTAATATTATATCTTTAATTAATAAATATAAGATTATAAATGAATGCTACCAAAAAGCTCAGCACTATATTAATTTAGCATCAAATTCTTTAAGTGTATTCAAAGATACAAAAGAAAAAGAAATTCTTAAAAAACTTACATCTTTTAGTTTAGCAAGAAATTTTTAAGGACTTAATAAACACTTATTCCACAATCCATTCTGGCTTTTTGTATAGAGCAATCTTTCATGAATTCTATTTTCTCCATCTAACCAAAACTCTATATTTTGTGGATTTAAATTCCATCCAGACCAGTGTTTTGGTCTAGGAACTTTTGTTTCATCAGAATATTTATTTTTATAAGCCTTAATTGAATTTATTAATTCATCTCTATTTTTTAATTCTAGGCTCTGATTTGATGCCCATGCACCAATTCTACTTTCGTATGCTCTCGAAGAATAATATTCATCTGCAACATCATCAGAAACTAATGATACAGTTCCAGTAATTCTGACTTGTCGTAAAAGACTTTTCCAATGAAAACACATTGAAGCGTTAGGATTTTCCTTTAGCTCATTACCTTTTCGACTATTTAAATTAGTGTAGAAAACAAATCCATCTTTATTAAAATCCTTAAGGAGTACCATTCTGACTGATGGAACATTATTTTTACTTGAAGTTGCTAGCGCAACTGCATTTGGATCATTTGGTTCAGTCTGTTTAGCTTTTTCCATCCATATTTCAAATAACTTAATTGGGTCATCTAAATTTAAGAAGCAGCTGTTGATACCAAGTTGGTTTTTTTCATTCATAATTTAAACAAAATAATCTATATAATATAAATAATGTCATTTAACACTTTTGGAAAGCTATTTCGTTTCACAACTTGGGGTGAATCTCACGGACCTGCTATTGGCTGCATAGTTGACGGTTGTCCTCCAAACATACATCTAGATGAAAAAGATATTCAATTAGAATTAGACAAAAGAAAACCTGGACAATCAAAATTTACCACACAAAGAAAGGAAGATGATAAAGTCCAAATACTTTCAGGTGTATTTGAAGGAAAAACTACTGGCACACCAATTTCTCTAATTATTTATAATAAAGACATGAGATCTAAAGATTATGGAAATATAAAAGATAAATTTAGACCAGGTCATGCGGACTTTACCTATTTCAAAAAATATGGAATTAGAGATTATAGAGGCGGAGGAAGATCTTCAGCTAGAGAGACAGCCTCAAGAGTTGCGGCTGGTGCTATAGCTAAACTAGTACTCCAAAAAAAATTAGGAAAAAAATTTAAAGTTATAGGTGCTGTCACTCAATTAGGCATCTTAGGATGTGATACGTCAAAATGGAATGATAAAATTATTTCAAAAAATCCATTCTTTTGTCCAGATAGGACCATGATTAAATTATGGGAAAAATATTTACTTGGTGTAAGAAAATCAGGGTCATCATGTGGTGCTGTAATAGAGGTTAGGGCAAGAGGTATTCCTGCGGGGCTTGGTGCTCCCATTTATTCAAAATTAGATTCTGATATTGCATCAGCTTTTATGAGCATTAATGCAGTTAAAGGGGTAAATGTTGGTGCTGGAATGAATTCTGCACAACTAAGTGGTGAGCAAAACTCTGATGAAATATCACTAAAAAATAATAAATTAAAATTTAACTCTAATAATGCAGGCGGGATCTTAGGCGGAATTTCTTCTGGGCAAGAAATAATAGCATCATTTGCAGTTAAACCTACATCTTCAATTTTAACTACAAGAAAAACTATTAATAAATTTGGAAAAAATACCACAATATCTGTTAAAGGGAGACATGACCCTTGCGTAGGGATAAGAGCTGTTCCAGTTGGAGAGGCTATGATGAATTGTGTTTTATTGGACCACTACCTAATGAATCAGGCTCAGTGCGGATAAATAATTAGTTTTTTACTACTCTAATTGAATCCTTATTAAATAAAACTTCTAAAACTTTTTTTGTAATTTGTGGACTATTCAGTCCAGCAATATCGTACATATTTTTTGGATTATCTTGCTCTATGAATTCATCTGGAAGAGTCATGGATCTAAATTTTAACCCTTTATCAAATATCCCTTTTTCAGCTAATAAATTTTTAACATGGGAACCAAATCCTCCTATAGAACCTTCCTCAATTGTAATCATTAATTCATGTTCTCTTGCAGATTTTAAAATTAAATTCTCATCCAAAGGTTTGGCAAATCTTGCATCTATAATTGTTGTTGAAATACCCTTTGTTTCCAATTCTTCTGCAGATACTTTACATTCTTCAAGTCTAGTTCCTAAACTCAGCAAACAAACCTGAGTTCCTTGTTTAATAATTTTTCCTTTACCTATCTCTATTTTTTCCTCTATTGAAGGAAGTTCAACTCCAATACCTATTCCCCTTGGATATCTTATTGCAGAGGGTTTATCATTAATATCAACCGAAGTATTAATCATTTTCACTAACTCAGCTTCATCACTAGCTGCCATCACAATGAAATTTGGTAAAGTTGACAAATAAGTAATATCAAAAGACCCAGCGTGCGTTGACCCATCTGCACCAACTAATCCAGCCCTATCGATTGCAAATCTTACAGGAAGTTTCTGTATTGCCACATCATGCACAACTTGATCATAAGCTCTTTGAAGAAAGGTAGAATAGATTGCTGCATAAGGCTTATACCCTTCTGTAGCAAGACCTGCTGCAAAAGTAACAGCATGCTGTTCGGCAATACCAACGTCAAACATTCTTTTTGGAAATTCCTTACCAAAGATATCCATACCTGTTCCACCTGGCATTGCTGCAGTTATTCCAACAATCTTGCTGTCTTTTTTTGCATGCTTAACAAGTGTATTTGCAAAAACTTTTGTATAAGAGGGTAAATTAGAACCACTTTTTTGTTGCTCTCCAGTTTCAACATTAAATTTTGATACTCCATGATAATGATCACTAGCTTTTTCAGCATATGAATATCCTTTTCCTTTTTGAGTTTTAATATGTATCATAATAGGGCCCTCATGCTTTGAGTCTCTAGCATTTCTTAAAATAGGGATAAGTGTGGAAAGATCATGTCCATCTATTGGTCCTGCATAATAAAAACCAAGTGAGCTAAATAGTGTTCCACCTGTGACAGCAGAGCGAAAAAAATCCTCTGCCTTACCAGCTTTAGCACTAAATCTTTTTGAAAAAGCTGAGGTGATTAATTTTAAAGTTTCTCTTAAGCTAAAATAGATTTTTCCAGTAAATAACTTTGCTAAATAAGTTCTCATTGCACCTACTGGTTTTGCAATAGACATGTCATTATCATTTAATATAACGATCATTTTGGTTTTAGATGCGCCAGCGTTATTCATAGCTTCGTATGCCATACCAGCACTAATTGCGCCATCCCCAATAACAGCTATTACATTTGAAGATTTATTTTCTAATTTATTTGCTTCAGCCATTCCGAGTGCAGATGATATAGATGTCGAACTATGAGCTGCACCAAATGGGTCATATTCACTCTCAGATCTTTTAGTAAAACCTGACAAACCATTACCTTGTCTTAAGGTTGTAATTTTTTGTTTTCTTCCAGTTAAAATTTTATGTGGATATGCTTGGTGTCCTACATCCCAAATTAATCTATCATTAGGTGTGTCAAAAACATAGTGCAGAGCTACAGTCAGCTCAACAACCCCTAGACCTGCTCCTAAATGTCCACCAGTTTTAGATACTGCACTGATCATCTCTTGTCTAACTTCATGAACTACTTGTTGTAAATCATTTTCAGAAACTTTTCTTAAATCAGATGGAAAGTTTATATTATCTAAAAACTTGTAATTATTTTTCATTTATTTCTATTCAATATAAATTCTAATGTATCGTTTAATTTTTTTGATTTTGAACCATAAATTTTTAAATTTCTATTAATATCTGAAATAATTTTACCACAATATTTGATTGAAGCATTATAGCCTAGCAAACTTATAAGTGTAGCTTTGCCTTTTTTTTGATCTTTTTTAGTTTTTTTCCCAGCAATTTTAGAATTACCTTTATAATCTATTAAATCGTCTGCTATTTGAAAAAGAAGGCCAATATCAGAACCTACACCCTCAAAAAATTTTATTTCCTTTACACTTTTCTCCTTAATGATTGCTGGTACTGCACAACAAAAACTAAAAAGTTTTCCTGTTTTTTTAATTTCCATATCTATAATTTGTTTTTTTGAAACTTTCTTTTTTTCAAAATCTAAATCTAAATATTGACCACCCGCTATACCCAGATGTCCTGAACACATAGAAAGTTTATCTACTAATTTAACTTTAATTTTGTCCCTTAACTTTAACTTGGAGCTAGTTAAAATTTCAAAAGCCATTGTTAATAATGAATTTCCAGCGAGGACAGCTGTCGACTCACCAAATTTAATATGAGCTGATGGTTTACCTCTTCTCATATTATCATTATCCATGCATGGTAAATCATCATGAATGAGAGAATAAGCATGAATACATTCCACAGCAGCACCTATGGCAATTAATGTGTGATAGTTTATTGAGAATAACGATCCAATATCAATTAATATTTTAGATCTAATTTTTTTTCCTCCAGGAAATAATCCATACTTCATTGCATAAATTAATTTGGAATTTTCTTGTTCCTGAATGTATTTTTTCAAGAATAAATTGGTATCTTTTGCAATTTTATTAAGTTGATTTTTCACTTTCTCTTAATGATATCCTTAATTTTTTTATTCGTATTTTCGCCAATAGATCTAAAATTTTTTTGAAATTTTTTTTCAATTAAATTATTTAATTTTAATAACTCTTGATAGCTTTCTATAGAATTGTCTAGGTCATCTTTTTCTTCTAAAGACTTTATCATTTGATTTGCTTCATCTGTTAACTCTTCAAGCGTTCTATTATCATAATCGAGTGGTAAATTTTTATCTTTCATATATTAATCATTACTATTACATGAAAAATATTCAATCAAACATCAAAAAAGCGAAAAATTACTTAGATAAAAGTCATTGTGTAGCTGTTCCAACAGAAACTGTTTACGGACTCGCAGGTAACGCATACTCGGACACTGCTGTTAAAAAAATTTTTAACCTAAAAAGAAGACCTGCTAACAATCCGCTAATTGTTCACTACTATAATTTAAAAAAAATTTCAGAAGACTGTGAAATAAATGATAATTTTATTAAACTTTATAAAAAATTTTCTCCAGGACCAATAACATATATATTGAAGCTCAAAAAAAATTCTAAAATATCGAAGTTTGTAACTAATAATAAAAAAACAGTTGCTATACGATTTCCAAAACATCCTCTATTTAGAAAATTACTCAAAAATTTAAAATATCCAGTTGCAGCACCAAGCGCTAATATTTCTTCAAGATTAAGTGCTGTAAAAGCAGCAGACGTCAAAGATGAATTTGGCAACAAAATAAAATTTATTTTGAATGGTGGTGTTTGTAAAATTGGTGTCGAGTCTACAATATTAAGCATAACAAATAAACCTAGATTACTAAGATATGGAGGATTGAGTGTTTCAAAGATTAAAAAAACTTTGAATCAAAAAATAATAATTAATATAAATTCAAAAGATAAAATTTCTCCTGGTCTTTTTCCTTTACACTATTCTCCAGGACTACCTTTAAGAATGAATGCAAAAAAAAACAAAAAAAATGAAGCTTTTGTACTCTTAAAAAAAAGAGAAAATATATCTAAAGATATTTATTATTTAAGCAAAACAAGAAACTTAAATGAAGCTGCCAGAAACCTGTATAGTGTTTTGAGGAAAATAAAAAAAGATAAATATAAATCAATAGCTGTAGAAAAAATACCAAATGAAGGAATTGGAAAAACAATAAATGACAGACTCAAGAGAGCATCAAACTTCAAATGAAAAACTCAATAGAAGTCATAAATCTATCAAAATCATATAAGACTAAAAATGCAGTTAATAATATAAATTTTAAAATTAATGAAAATGAAATAGTAGGACTGTTAGGTCCAAATGGTTGTGGAAAAACAACAACAATCGGAATGATACTAGGATTATTAAAACCAACAAGTGGCCAAGTCTTAATTAACGGTAAGAATATTGAAAATAATAAAATTTCAATTCTGCACAAAATGAATTTTATTTCTCCCTATATTGAATTGCCTAAAAAATTAACAGTAAACCAAAATTTAATTGTGTATGGGAAACTATATAATATTCAAAATTTGAAGCAGAGAATTAATTTTCTTTCAGAAAAATTAAGATTGGGAGATCTTTTAGATAAAATTACAGGAGAGCTGTCATCAGGACAAAAAAATAGGGTCAGTCTTGCGAAAGCATTAATTAATGATCCTACTGTGCTCTTGTTAGATGAGCCAACTGCTGCTCTAGACCCTGAAACAGCAGATTTTATTAGAACCTTTTTAGAAAAGTATAAAGAAGAAAAAAAAATATCTGTTTTGCTGGCTTCTCATAACATGGATGAAGTAAAAAGATTATGTAATTCTGTTATGATGATGAAAGATGGTAATATCGTAGACATTGGTACTCCAGAAAATTTAATAAAAAAATATGGACAAAAAAACTTAGAAGAAGTTTTTTTGGAAATTGTTAGGAACGATAAATGAATATTACAAGAATATACGGATTATTTTTAAGGCATTTTTATTTAATTACTAGGTCGTTCCCGAGAATACTTGATTTAATATATTGGCCTTCTATCCAAATAACTCTTTGGGGTTTTATTTCAAATTTTTTTGCAGCACATAGTTCATACTATAGTGGAGCTGTTGGAGTTATATTGTCTTGTGCAATTCTTTATGATTTTCTTTTTAGGACAAGCATAGGTTTTAACATGTTATTTTTAGAAGAAATTTGGAGTAGGAATTTTACTAATTTATTTATTGCTCCAATGAAAATCAGTGAAATAATTACTGCACTTGTAATCACTGCTCTAATACGAGCTTTGATTGGATTAATTCCAGCAATACTAATAACCTCACCATTATTTGGTATATCTATATTAAATTTGGGATTGCCATTAGCTTTTCTTTTTTTAAGTTTGTATATTTTTGGAATTACTTTGGGTCTTTTTGTTTCAGCTGGGTTGCTAAGATTTGGTCCATCTTTTGAGAATATCGCATGGTCCACGATGTTTTTATTAGCACCCTTTGGCTGTATATATTATCCAGTTGAAATTTTACCTGAAATATTTCAATCAATAGCATTTGCATTACCATTAGTTTATGTATTTGAAGAAACTAGAAATATATTAGTTAACGGAAATGTGAGCTATGAAAACATTCATATCGCACTTTCTCTGAATGCATTTTATTTAGCTATCGCAATAACAGTTTTTTATTTTTCTTTTGATAAAGCTAGAGAAAAAGGGACATTAATTAATATTGGAGAGTAAATAACTACTTATAATAAAATTTGTATTTTAATATAGTAAATAAAGCTATAAAAGCATCTTTTAATCTGATTTTTTTTCCATCACTAATCTCTCGCCCATTGTAAGATATTGGTACCTCTAAAATTTTACAGGATAAATTTGAAAGTTTAGTAGTCACTTCAGGACAAAAAGAAAAATCTTTTTGTCTTAAATTTAATTTAAAAAAAATTTCCGTTCTAAATACCTTGTAGCATGTATGTACATCTGTAAGATTCTGATTATTAATAAAATTTGAAATATTAGTTAATATAAAATTTCCAAATATTCTAAAATTTTTTAAACTCAAATATTTTACTTTATATTTTCTACCAAGTACCCTAGAGCCATAAACTACTTTAATCTTATTTTTTGAAAATGGTTTTATTAATTTATGATAATCCTTAGGATTATATTCTAAGTCTGCATCTTGTATTAAAACTAAATTACCTTTTATATATGGAATGGAGCTTATTATTGCAGATCCCTTCCCCAAATTTTTTTTATGGAATATTACTTTATCAACCTTATTAAATAGTTTTTTTTTTATAATATTCTTGGTCCCATCATTTGAACCATCATCTATTAAAATTATTTGTTTTTTTATTTTTTTTACTTTTTTTATTTTTTTCTAGTTTAATTATA
>NZ_JBNAJY010000009.1:0-11156 GCF_052047595.1 Candidatus Pelagibacter sp. HIMB1715
GTATCTTTTGTTTCACTAGACATATCTTTAATAAATTTTGCTAAAATTTTAAAATTTTCTGTCATTATTTTCATCTATATCTTTATATTCACCATCTATAATATTAGTTTCATTTTTTGAATTCCTAAACTTTTTTAGAACAGAATTTAAAACAATCCGTCTACTTAATGGAAAAATTAACAAAAAGCCCAATAAATCAGTAAAGAAACCAGGTAAAATTAAAATAAGTGCAGCAAATGCTATTGTTGCTCCAGATAACATCTCATAGGTAGGGGCCTCATCTCTTCTTAATTGATTAAATCCTGCTCTCAATGTGTTAAGTCCTTCATATTTTGCGTAATAAATTCCCAAAACAGCTGTGGTAAAAATTAATAAGAGTGTTGTAATTGCCCCTATTTGAGAACCTATTTTAATGAATAAATAAATTTCTAAAGCTGGAATAAAAACAATTGCAAGAAATAATGGGCTCATTTGTCCTTAATCTAAATTGCTGGTTGAAATTAATCAATAGAGTAATTACAATAATAACATGAATTATAGTTTCGAGTACATAGACATTATTCTTTTGGCAATGATCGCAGGTTTCATTTTTTTAAGATTAAGAGGGATATTGGGCAAAAGGTCAGGATTTGAAGGCAAGTCTCCAGCGCAATTTAAAGAGGTTTTAAAAAACATAAAAGTAGATCAATCTATTAAACCAAAAGAAAATTTTGATGACCAAGCTCAGAAAGAATTCTTAAAAGGTGCAAGAATTGCTTATGAAACAATTATTACAGACTTTAGTGATAATGATAATAAAATTGTAAGTGCAAAACCATTATTGGATAAAGAAATATTTCATCAGTTTGATGACGCACTAAAAGAGAGAGCTAAGAGAGGCCATGTTGCTGAAATTACATTTATTGGAGTTAATAAAGCTGAGATTAAAGAGCATAAAAAAAATGGCAATATTTTAAACGTCACTGTAGATTTTATAGCAGAAGTTATAACTTGTATAAGAGATAAAGAAAAAAAGATCATTTCCGGTGATCCTGAAAAAATTAAAAAAATTTATGATACATGGGTTTTTTCTAGGGATACAACATCAGCAAATCCTAACTGGCAGTTAGTTAATATTTTAACTTAATTGAACGACAAAATTTCAGAAAAAGATAAAAAAGATTGGGAAAATTTTATTTCTAGTAAAGATAAAATTCCAAATAAAGATTTTAAAAGTAAAATTAACAACGAAAAAAAGTCAAGATCAATCGATTTACACGGATATACTTTAGAACAAGCAAATAAAACTGTTGAAAAATTCATCTTAAAAGCATTCGAAGATAAGATAAATAAAATAATTATTGTTACAGGAAAAGGTATTCATTCAGATGTTGAAAAAGATCCCTATGTTTCAAAAGATTTAAGTATTTTAAAATATTCAGTTCCAGAATTTATTTATAACAACTCTAACCTAATGAATGTTATTAATGAAATACAAGATGCCAAAATTGAAGATGGAGGAAGTGGGGCATTTTATGTTTTGTTAAAAAAAAAATCTAACATTAGATAATTTCAATTAACTGGTTTCTGTGTTATTATAGATTTTTATAATGATCATTTGGTTAGCATCTTATCCCAAAAGCGGTAACACTTTACTACGATCAATGCTCACTTCGTATTTATTTTCAAACGATGGTATTTTTAATTTTGAATTGTTATCTAATGTTAAACAATATCCCAACGATATAATACTTGAAGATCTAAAAATTAACACAGACGATAAAAATGAACTAATCAAAAATGCAATTAAATGTCAGAAATATTTTGACAATAAAAATTCAGTTGGTTTTGTTAAGACTCATAATATGTTATTTAATTTTAATAAAAAATATCCATTTACAAATTTAGATCATACACTCGGAACTATTTATATAGTGAGAGATCCAAGAAATGTTGTGCTTTCATATGCTCGCCATCTTGACGTACCAATTGATAAAATTGTAAAATTTGTAACCACCGGAAAAATACTTAAAAATGACATCATGGGCAATTGGGCTGAAAATTACACTAGCTGGAAAGTTTTAAATGATTTTGACAAGTATTTACTCATAAAATATGAAGAATTAATTTCAAAACCAACAGAAATTTTTTTAAAAATATTAAAATTTATCTACCATCTAAGACAATCTAAATTTTTGTTAAATGAAAAAAAATTAAAAAATGTTATAAATAGTACAACACTTTCTAATTTACAAATTTTAGAAAAAAAAAATATTTTTAAAGAAGCTGTAACTAATAAAAAAGGACACAAAGTAAAATTTTTTGATCAAGGAGGAAAAAGAGATTGGTCAAATTCTTTAGACGAAATATATATTAAAAATATTGAAAATACCTTTAAAGATGAAATGAAAGAACTTGGCTATCTCTAATTATCTATAAAATAAATTTTGATAAATCTGTATCCTTCACTAAATTATCAAGGTTTGTATTAATGTATTCTTTATTTATTATAATTTTTTCTCCAGCTCTATCAGTTGCTGTAAAGCTTATATCATCTAAAATTTTTTCTATAATTGTGTGTAATCTTCTTGCACCAATATTTTCAACTGTTGCATTTACTTCAGATGCAATATTTGCAATTGTATCAATACCATCTTCAGAAAATTCAAGCTCTACATTTTCAGTCTTTAATAGAGCCACATATTGTTTTATTAAACTGTAGTCTGGTTCTTTTAAAATTCTTTTAAAATCTTCGCTAGTTAAAGCTTCTAGCTCAACTCTTATCGGCAATCTTCCCTGTAACTCTGGTAGCAGATCAGATGGTTTTGCAAGTTGGAAAGCACCTGATGCAATAAATAAAATATGGTCGGTTTTAATTGGGCCATGTTTAGTATTGACTGTTGTTCCTTCGATTAAAGGCAACAAATCTCTTTGTACACCTTCTCTAGACACATCACCACCAACCCGATCAGTTCTTGCAGAAATCTTGTCTATTTCATCTAAAAATACTATACCATTATTTTCTGTTGATAATTTTGCAGCTTTAACAATTTTATCTTGTTCAATTAGTTTGTCTGATTCATCATTAATTAAAATTTCATGTGATTCCTTGACGGATATCTTTTTCTTTTTTTCTTTGTTTCCCATAGATTTACCAATCATTTCTCCAATGTTTATCATACCAACATTAGCACCTGGCATCCCTGGGATTTCAAAAGATGCACCGTTAGAACCTGTATCGCTTACAGCTATTTCTATTTCATTCTCATCTAAGTCACCATTTCTTAGTCTTTTTCTAAAACTTTCTCTTGTTGCAAGGCTTGCTTTTTTCCCTACTAAAGCGTCTAGTACTTTCTCTTCTGCTGCCTTTTGAGCTTGCGCATAAACTTCTTTTCTTTTTTTTACTTTTTCCATTGCAATTGCAATTTCAATTAAGTCTCTAACAATCTGTTCTACATCTCTTCCAACATACCCAACTTCTGTAAATCTAGTTGCTTCAACTTTAACGAAAGGAGCCTCTGCTAGTTTTGAAAGTCTTCTAGAAATTTCTGTTTTTCCAACACCTGTTGGTCCAATCATTAAAATATTTTTTGGCAAAACTTCATTTTTCATTTCACCTTTTAAAGCCTGTCTTCTCCATCTATTCCTCAATGCAACAGCAACAGCTTTTTTTGCCTTATTTTGTCCAACAACAAAACGATCTAATTCTGAAACGATCTCTCTTGGTGAGAGAGCACTTACTAAAGAAGCTTCCTCTTTTTGAGTTTTTTCTTTTGGATGCAAAGGTGTTACGTTTGAGTTATCCATTATATTTTTTCAATTTTAACGTTTTCATTTGTAAAAACACAAATATCTGCTGCAACTTTAATCGCTTTTTTAGCCACTTCTTCTGCTGACAAATTACCTTCCATTAAAACTTTTCCAGCTGCTAAAGCATAATTTCCACCAGAACCTATTCCTATTACATCACCTTCAGGTTCCAGAACATCTCCAGTTCCAGAAATTATATAACTATTATTTTTATCTCCTACAGCCATTAATGCTTCTAATCTTCTTAAATATTTATCAGTTCGCCAATCTTTTGCTAATTCAACTGCAGACCTTGATAAGTTACCAGCATGTTTTTCTAATTTTCCTTCTAATCTTTCAAATAGAGTTAATGCATCAGCGGTTGAGCCTGCAAATCCAGCAACTACATCTCTTTTTTCAATTTTTCTAACTTTTGAAGCTGTGCTTTTAACAACAGTATTTCCCATACTTACTTGTCCGTCACCAGCAACTACAACTTCATTATTTTTTCTAACTAGTACTATTGTTGTCATGACTAATAAATGGTAACTATTTTTGATACTTCAAGTCTTTACACTAATATTGATATAGTTGGCTTAAGTATGTATACAATTTAAATTATATGGCTAGAAAAGGAAAAATTTCTCGAAAAACAAAAGAAACCAGTATTAATGTTGAATTAAACATTGATGGTAAAGGTAAATACCAAATTGATACTGGAATAGGTTTTTTAGATCACATGCTTGAGCAATTATCAAAGCATTCTCTAATTGATCTAAAAGTAAAAGCAAAAGGCGACACTCATATTGATCTTCACCACACAACTGAAGATACAGGAATTGCAATTGGTGAAGCTTTAAAAAAAGCTGCAAAAAAATTTATAGGCATCAAAAGATATGCACACAGAGTTATTCCTATGGACGAAACATTAACTAGAGTTGCAATAGATGTTTCAAACAGGCCTTATTTAATTTGGAAAGTAAAATTAAAAGTTGAGAAACTTGGTGAGATGGACACTGAATTGTTTAAGGAATGGTTCCAGGCATTTTCACAGGCTGCAGGTATTACAATGCATGTTGAAAATATTTATGGTGATAACAGTCATCACATTATTGAGTCTTGTTATAAAGCATTAGCAAGATCATTAAGAGAGGCACTTGAGATGGATCCTAGAAGCAAAAAAAGTATTCCATCAACTAAAGGCTCATTATAAGTTTAATGAATGTCACTATTGTTGATTATAATTCAGGCAATATAAGCTCGGTAGTAAACTCGTTTAACGAAGTTTCTAAAAATAAAGTAAATATCGAAGTAAGCTCAGATTTAAACAAGATTAAATCTTCTGATAAAGTGGTTTTGCCAGGTCAAGGTTCGTTTAAAAGTTGCGTTGATGCATTGAACAATATCAATGGTTTAGCCGATACTTTGAATGAATTTGCAACTAATAATAAAAAACCTCTTCTTGGCATTTGTGTTGGACTACAAATGTTTGCAGACATGGGATATGAAGAAATAGAAACCAAAGGCTTTGGTTGGATATCTGGTAAGGTATCTAAAATAGATAATCAAAATGGAAAATTTAAACTTCCTCACATTGGATGGAATGAAATTGATATAAAGAAAGATAGTAAAATATTTAAAGGTATTGATAATAAATCTCACATGTACTTTGTACACAGTTATGAGTTTATTCCAGAAGATAAAAATGTAATTTCTGCAACTACAGATTATTCTTCAAATATCGTTTGTTCAGTTGAAAAAGAAAATATTTTTGGAACACAGTTTCACCCTGAAAAAAGCGATAAAATTGGGCTCCAAATAATTGATAATTTTATAAATTTATAATGAAGATATTTCCAGCAATAGATATCAAAGACAAAAAGTGTGTGAGGTTAGTAAAAGGAGACTTTGATAATAAAACTGAATATGAAATGTCTCCAGTTGAACAAGCTAGAAAATATAAAGATCATGGTTTTAAAAATTTACATATAGTTGATTTAGATGGAGCTATAACTGGCAAAACAGTTAATTTAGATATTATTCAAGATATAGTTACTAAATTTGATCTTAAAATTGAGATTGGGGGTGGAGTAAGAAATTTTGAAAGTATTCAGAAATATACTGATGCTGGTGTCGAAAAAGTTATTTTAGGAAGTGCTGCCATAAAAGACAAAAATTTTTTAAAAGAAGCTTGTAAAATATTTCCAGACAAAATTGCCTTAGGTTTAGATGCTAAAGATGGATATCTATCGGTTTCAGGCTGGAAGGAAAATTCCAATCAATTGACTTTAGATTATTTGAAAGAAGTTAACGATTATGGTGCAAGTAGATTGATTTATACAGATATTAATAGAGATGGAATGAAGTTAAGCCCCAACCTTGAAGAGACAGCAAAGGTTGCAGATATTTCTAATTGTCCAGTGATTATTTCTGGTGGAGTTTCATCAATTTTAGATATTAAAAAAGCTAAGGAGTTAAATAATAGTAATATCGAAGGCATTATAGTTGGAAAAGCTATCTATGATGGTGATATTAAATTAGAAGAATTAGTGAAAGAATTAGATGCTTAAAAATAGAATTATACCATGTTTAGATGTTAAAAATGGTCGTGTTGTAAAAGGAATTAACTTTGTTGATCTACAAGATGCAGGCGATCCAGTCGAACAAGCTAAAATTTATTCAGACGGTGGAGCAGATGAAATTTGCTTTTTAGATATTACTGCGTCAAATGAAAACAGAGATACTATTTACGATGTAGTAGAAAAAACCTCGAAGAAATGCTTTGTTCCATTAACAGTTGGAGGAGGTGTTAGAAGTGTTGATGATATAAATAAATTACTTAATTGTGGAGCGGATAAAGTTTCTATTAATACTGCAGCAGTTCAAAATTCTGAGGTAGTAGTTGAAAGCTCAAAAAAATTTGGTTCACAATGTATTGTGGTGGCTATTGATGCAAAAAAAAATTCAGATAAATGGGAAATTTTTACACATGGTGGAAGAAATAATACTGGAATTGATGCAATAGAATTTGCATTTAAAATGGAAAGTAGTGGAGCGGGTGAGTTGCTTGTTACATCTATGGATAGAGATGGCACGCAAGTAGGTTATGATATTGAGCTTATGTCTAAAATTTCATCCAAGGTAAATATTCCTGTCATTGCCTCAGGGGGAGTAGGGAATCTGGATCATTTAGTTGATGGAATTAAATTGGGAAATGCTAGTGCAGTTTTAGCAGCATCAATATTTCATTATGGCAAACACTCTGTAAAAGAAGCGAAGGAATATCTGGATTCAAAAGGAATACCTGTTAGAATTTAATATGCTTAATACATTAGAAAATTTAATTAAACTTGCAAGAGAAAGAAAAATTAATCCAGTTGAAGGTTCTTATACAAACAAATTGCTTACAGATAAATCTCTTAGTAAAGCAAAGGTCTTAGAAGAAATTGATGAATTAATTGAAGCTATTGAGGAAAATACAAATAAAATTCATGAAGCAGCTGACGTATTTTATCATTTATTAATGTACTTAGAAGCTAATGATGTAAAAATTGAAGAAGTAATGGAAGAATTAGAAAAAAGGAAAAAATGAGCTACAATGACAATAATATTTTTGCTAAAATTTTACGTGGAGAGATACCCTGTAATAAAATTTACGAAGATGATTATGTTTTATCATTTCATGATATCAACCCACAAAAGAAAGTTCATGCTTTAGTAATCCCTAAGGGAAAATATATAGATCTTGATGATTTTAGTGTGAATGCATCTCCAGAGGAGATGGTGGGTCTTTTGAAAGGTATTAATATAGTTGCAAAAAAGCTAGGTATATCAACAGAAGTAGGCCAAGGTTATAGGGCACTGGCTAATATTAGTGAACATGGTGGTCAAGAGGTCCTTCATTTGCATTTTCATTTATTTGGTGGTGAACGTGTTGGAAAAATGGTCGAGTGACAGAAGAAGTTAAAAGAAACTATCTAGAAATAAACTCATTGCATGATTTAAAAGATGGTGAACCACCTTCGGAAGATTATCAGGTTAACTTGATTGAACCTACTGATTTTCAGTTAAATAAATTTTTTTATAAAAATATAGGTAAAAAACATAAATGGATTGATAGATTAATATGGACCGAAGAGCAGTGGATCAAATACGTATCCAACAGCAATGTTAAAACATTTGTATTAAAAAATAAAAAAGATTTAGTTGGTTTTTTTGAATTAATTATTCATTCTGAGAAGCAAGAAGTGGAAATAGCATATTTTGGAATATTAAAGGAATACCAAAATAAAAAATTAGGCTCATTTTTATTATCGGTTGCTATTAAAAAATCATTTCAACAAAATGTAGAGAGAGTTTGGCTTCATACGTGTTCTTTGGATCATAAAAATGCACTTAATAATTATTTAGCTAGAGGAATGAAAATATTTAAATCAGAAATTGTTAAAATTTAATTTTGAAGGGGGGCTTTAAATATTTTTTCATCAACAATTTGATTTGATTTAACCGAATAAAGAAGTGTGACAGCAATATTTTGATAAATATCCTTAGTTTGCCAGCCAATTAAATTATAATTATTTATATCAAAAAAAATCTCTATTGATTGATTATTTTCATTTATTGTAAACTTGACTAGAGAATTATTAATAATTTCTTCATTTAATTTGGATATTTTTTTTAATAAGAAATTTTTATCTAAAATAAAATTTAATGGTGTTTTATCCAACGGATATCTATAATAGCTCGAAGTAGATTTTATAACTAAAGATTTTCCATTTGAAACTATAACTTTGTTTTTTTGATCATATGAACAAAACATTTTTTTTGGATATTGAATTGTACAGTTTCCCAACTCAATTTTTCCATCTATATTTTGTTCAAAATCAAAATTTAAATTTAAAGTATCTTTTAATTTATTGATTATTTGATTTTTATTATTTGCATTTACTTCACTAGATAAACTAATTAGACAAACCAATAGAAACAATCTCAACATCAAAGAACGTCTCTTTTACCTACATGATTTGCTTTGCTAACAATTCCATCAGTTTCCATCATGTCAATTATTCGTGCAGCTCTATTGTACCCAATTTGAAGTTTTCTTTGTAAAAACGAGGTAGAAGCTTTTCCTTCAGATCTAATTATTTCAACAGCTTGTTGATATAATTCATCTTTATCTCCTTGATCTGTATTTGATCCTAATTCTTTCTCGTCTGCAAAATTCAAGATTTCATCAATATAGTCTGGTTCAGCTTGTGATCTTAAAAAATTATTTATTTTCTCTATCTCATTATCTGAGACAAATGGAGCATGAATTCTTACTATTCGGTTAGCAGATGACATATAAAGCATGTCTCCCTTTCCTAATAACTGTTCCGCTCCTTGTTCACCAAGAATTGTTCTACTATCTATTTTTGAAGTTACTTGAAAAGATATTCTTGTTGGAAAATTAGCTTTAATTGTACCTGTTATTACATCAACACTAGGTCTTTGCGTAGCCATAATAATATGTATTCCAGCTGCTCTAGCCATTTGAGATAATTTTTGAATATAGTTTTCTATTTCTTTACCTGCCACTAACATTAAATCGGACATTTCATCTACCACCACAACGATGTAAGGCATCGGAAGTTTATGCTTGGCATTGTAACCATCAATATTTCTAACCCCTTCTTTTGTCATCAACCTGTATCTACTTTCCATTTCTTTTACTACCCAACCAAGGACTGATGCAGCTTTTTTAGCTTCAGTTATTACAGGGCAAAGTAAGTGTGGTATGCCTTCATATGTTGAAAGCTCAAGCATTTTAGGATCAATTAATATAAACTTACACCTTTCAGGTGTGTGACGGTAAAGAAGAGATAAAATAATTGTATTAATGCAAACAGATTTTCCTGAACCTGTAGTACCAGCAATCAGCAAATGTGGCATAGAAGATAGATCTCCTACAATAGGTTTTCCAGAAATATTTTTACCAAGAGCTATTGGTAATTTAGTTTCCTTCTTTTTAAAATCAGCGTTATTTAGAATTTCACTTAGATAAACGTTTTCTCTTGAACTATTTGGTAATTCAATTCCTACAGTATTGCTGCCTGGTATAGTTGAAATTCTAGCAGATTCAGAGCTAGTATTTCTAGCAATATCATCTGATAAATTTATAATTTTAGAAACTTTTACGCCAGCAGCTGGCTCAAATTCATTGAGAGTTACAACTGGACCATTACTTACTTTTTGAATTTCGCCCTTAACTCCAAAGTCCATTAGAATTTTTTCTAAAAATTTAGGGTCAGTAGTTTCATTTTTATTTGTGTTTTCTCTCTCTTTCTTAGTTGGAACTTTTAATAATTCTATTTTTGGTAATTGAAACTTATTTTTAGAATTTGATTTATTTTCTGCTTTGATAAATGGTAAGTCTTCTTGTATTAAGTTTTTGATTTCCTCTTGAGGAATATATTCACTTATAAGCTCACTTTTGTCTGTATAATATTTATCTTCTTTTTTAATAAAAAAATTAATTATTTTAACCACCCATTCATAAAATTTTAAAGGATGAAAATTGATACTCAATAGAAATAAAAAAATTATTAGAATAATTAAAATATAATAAGCTAAAATTTCGTTTATAATAATAATTGAACTTAAAAAAGTTTGATTAAAATAATTTCCAACAAAACCTCCATTCCCATTAATGTAAAGTGTAAAAGCGTCAGAATAGAAATAGCTTAAAAAAAGTGTTCCAACAAAAGTATATAATATTGCTACAAAAGTGTTTTCAATTATTAAAAAAAATTCTTTTAGGCGAAATATATTTACACCAGTAATTATGTATGTAAGTGATATTAAATAAGCAATAAATCCAAAAGATTGAAAAAAAAGATCAGAAATAAAGCTTCCTTGGAAACCTAATAAATTTTTAATTTCGGTATCTCTAGGAAAAATAAAATTTGGATCTTCAGGTGAATATGAAAAAAGTGCAATAAATAAAAGAATGCCAGCAGAAAAAATTATAATGCCAGATATTTCTGCTAATCGCTTTAACGTAAAATTAAGTAGTAAATTAGCTGTTTTTTTAATGTCCATTTATACAAATCAATTATACCACTTTGTATCATCTAATTTTTGTTGTTAAAATTAAAATTATGATGAAAGTTTGTATAATTGGTTCCGGTTTATCAAGCTTAGCTTTGGCAAATGCTTTAGTAAATATCGGTATCTATGTTGATATTTTTTATTCTAAACAAAAACAAGTTCAGGATAAATCAAGAACTATAAGTATTTCAAAAAGTAACGTTGATTATTTTTGCAATCATATAGCCAATATAAAAAAAATACTTTGGGAAATAAAAAATATTGAAATTTTTTCAGAGAATTTGAAAAATATAAAATTA
>NZ_JBNAJY010000010.1:0-12090 GCF_052047595.1 Candidatus Pelagibacter sp. HIMB1715
CACAGAAGTTATTTTAAAATTTTTAAGAGATTTATTGAAATACATCTTGGGCATCGGATTAAAATTAATTACACCAATTTTTAATTTATATTTTTTTTTATATGACTGTGCCAATTTAAATAATTTCTGATGTCCTAAATGAACACCATCAAAGTTACCAATTAAAATAATAGATTTTTTATGTAGATTTTTTATATTAAAATTTTTATAAATTTTTACCATTTCAATTCAGATTGAATAAAGTTCACAATACTCTCATATTCTTTTGAAACTTCTGCTATTCCACTATTTCTTATTTCTTCTCTGTGTATTCCATTACAGATTAACAAGGAATCGTAATTTAATAAGTTGGCACCTCTAATGTCAGTATTTAAATTATCACCAATTGCCAAAACTTTCTTACCGACATTATTAATAGATTGATTGTATACTTCAGGGTGAGGCTTTCCAAAATAAATTACCTCTCCTCCCATTTTTTCAAAAACCATAGCAACTGACCCAGCGCACAATTCTCTAACATTTCCACGATCAACAATTAAATCAGGATTGGTACAGATCATTTTTTTATCAGTATGATTTTCAAATAAGTTTTTATAATAATTTAAATCATTTTCATTTTCTTCAAATAGTCCTGTACAGAGTAAATATTCACTTTCTTTCAGTTCAGTGGATTTGTTCTTTTTAAACTCATTAAATAAATCAAAATCTCGAGGTGGTCCTATGTGATAAAAATTTTTTGACTTAAATGATTTCTTTAAAAAGTTTAGTGCAGCCTCTCCTGAAGTAAAAACATGTTCTGTCAAATCTTCCTTCATTCCCATTTTTTCCAAGAATTTATTTACTGTATCATTGGGTCTAGGAGCATTAGTTAAAAGTACAAAATCTTTACTCTTTTTCTTTAATTCGTATAAAGCTTCAATCGCCTCTTTATGTAATGAAATTCCATTGTGAATGACGCCCCACAAATCTATATAAAAAAGCTCATAATTATCTACAATAGATCTTAGGCCCTCTAAGTCTAAATTTTTAGTCATTGTTTTACCTATAAACCATAATATTTAGATTTTCCTAGCTTAATTAGCATTAATAAATTCTCCTATCTTGAAATAGTGTCCGAAATATCTATATGAAGGTCATATTTATACAAAAATTTTAAGGAGATTTATGAAATTTAAACCGTTACATGACAGAGTTTTAATCGAAGTATTAGACAGTAGCGAAAAAACTGCTGGTGGAATAATTATACCTGATACAGCACAAGAAAAACCTCAAGAAGGAAAAGTTGTTGCTGTTGGTGGTGGAGCTAAAACTGAAGATGGAAAAACAATTGCAATGGATGTTAAAGTTGGAGATAAAGTTTTATTTGGCAAATGGTCAGGAACTGAAGTCAAAATAGATGGCAAAGAATATAGCATAATGAAAGAGTCTGACATTATGGGTATTTCAAGTAAGTAATTTAATTTAAAGGAGAAAACAAAATGGCAAAAGTTGTTAAATTTGATGCTGAAGCAAGAGCAGCTATGATTAGAGGAGTAAATATCTTAGCTGATACTGTTAAAGTAACTTTGGGTCCTAAAGGAAGAAACGTAGTAATGGATAAATCTTATGGTGCACCTAGAATTACTAAAGATGGTGTTTCTGTTGCTAAAGAAATTGATCTTGAAGATAAGTTTGAAAACATGGGCGCGCAGATGGTTAAAGAAGTTGCTAGCAAAACAAATGATGAAGCTGGTGATGGTACAACAACTGCAACTATTCTCGCACAAGCAATTGTTAGAGAAGGTGTAAAATACGTAACTGCTGGCATGAATCCTATGGATGTTAAGAGAGGAATTGATGCAGCGGTTGAAGTTGTAAAAGAAAACTTAGTAGCATCAGCTAAAAAAGTAAAAGACAGTGATGAAATTGCACAAGTTGGAACTATTTCTGCAAATGGTGATAAAGAAATTGGAACTATGATTGCAAAAGCAATGCAAAAAGTTGGAAACGAAGGTGTTATCACAGTTGAAGAAAATAAAGGAATTGAAACTGAACTAGACGTTGTTGAAGGTATGCAATTCGACAGAGGTTATTTATCACCATACTTTATTACTAATAGTGATAAAATGACTACTGAGTTAGATAATCCTTTCATTCTTTTACATGAAAAAAAATTAACAAACCTACAACCAATGGTTCCTCTATTAGAAGCTGTTGTTCAAGCAGGTAGACCATTAATGATTATTTCTGAAGATGTTGAAGGAGAAGCTTTAGCAACTTTAGTTGTAAACAAATTAAGAGGTGGTCTAAAAGTAGTTGCAGTAAAAGCACCTGGTTTTGGTGATAGAAGAAAAGCAATGCTTGAAGATATTGCTATCTTAACTGGAGGTCAGGTTATTTCTGAAGATTTAGGAATTAAGCTTGAGAATGTTAAGCTTGATGACCTAGGCTCATGTAAGAAAGTTAAAGTAGATAAAGATAATAGCACCATTGTTAATGGAAGTGGTAAAAAATCTGATATCGAAGGAAGATGTGCTTCAATTAAACAACAAATTGATGAAACGACTTCTGATTATGATAAAGAGAAACTTCAAGAAAGACTTGCTAAATTAGCAGGTGGTGTTGCAGTAATCAAAGTTGGTGGTGCAACTGAAGTTGAAGTTAAAGAAAGAAAAGATAGAGTTGAAGATGCTTTGAACGCAACAAGAGCCGCAGTTGAAGAAGGTATTGTAACTGGCGGTGGTTGTGCATTACTTTACGCTGCTCAAGACCTTAATAAGGTTAAAGCAAAAGGTGATGATCAAAAAGCTGGAGTAGAGCTTGTTAGAAAAGCACTTGAAGCTCCAATCAGACAAATTACTAAAAATGCTGGTGTAGATGGTTCAGTAGTTGTTGGTAAATTGTTAGAGCAAAATAAAAAAACACATGGGTATGATGCACAAAGCGAAGAATATTGCGATATGTTCGCTAAAGGAATTATAGATCCTGTTAAAGTTGTAAGAACTGCTCTACAAGATGCTGCTTCAATATCTGGATTATTAGTAACTACAGAAGCGATGATTGCTGACAAACCTGAGGAAAAAGATGCTGCTGGTGGTGGAATGCCTGGTGGTATGCCTGGTGGTATGGGAGGCATGGGTGGAATGGGTGGAATGGGAATGTAATCCCACTACTCTAAAACTAAAATTTAAAAGGCCATCACATGATGGCCTTTTTTTTATGCAAATTTAAATTATGTCTAAAAGATACAGTGGAAAGTCATTTAAGGATTCGAGTGTAAAAAAGAAACCCAAATTAAGTTTTAAAGAAAAAAGGAAACTTAAAAAAGATAAACAAAAAAAGCCTAATTAATCACAAGTTATTTAAATTAATCAAGCCAGTCATGAGTTTTTTTAAGTTTTAATATCAAATTAAATATGTATAAGAGCCACAATTTATGAGCAACAATATAAGAAACATCACAATCATAGCCCATGTTGACCATGGCAAAACTACTTTGATTGATAATTTAATGAAACAAAGTGGATCATTTAGAGAAAATGAAGTTGTTGATGAAAGATTAATGGACTCTGGGGAACTTGAAAAAGAAAGAGGAATTACAATTCTTGCAAAACCTGCATCTATTAACTGGAATGATTCAAGAATAAATATCATTGATACACCTGGCCACAGAGATTTTGCAGCAGAAGTTGAAAGAGTTTTAAGCATGGCTGATGGAGCTCTTTTATTAATTGACTCTGCAGAAGGAGTTATGCCTCAAACAAAATTTGTTTTATCGAAAGCATTAAAACAAGGTTTAAAACCAATTGTAGTTATTAATAAATTAGATAAAGCAGATCAAAGAGCTAATGAAGTCTTAGATGAAACTTTTGATTTATTTGTAAGTTTAGATGCTAATGAAGAACAATTAGATTTTCCTGTTTTATATGCGAGTGGAAGATCTGGATGGGCAGATCATGAGGTAGATGGTCCAAGAAAAAATTTAAATCCTTTATTAGACTTAATAGTGGACCACGTTAAACCAGCTGAATTAGATAAGACTAAACCTTTTGCAATGTTATCAACATTGCTTTATTCAGACAGTTTTTTAGGTAGAAGTCTGGTAGGTAGAATTACACAAGGGACAGCAAAAGCAAACCAACCAATCAAAGCTATTAATTTAAATGGTGAAAAAGTTGATGAAGGAAAATTAACAAAGATTTTTAGATATGAAGGAACTAAAAAAGTTCCTATTGATGTTGGAGAAGCAGGAGATATCGTCGTTATAGCAGGATTAGAAAAAGCAAATGTTGCTGATACAATTTGTAATTTGGAAGTTAATGACCCTATACCAGCGACTCCGATTGATCCTCCAACAATGTCGATTACAATAACTGTTAATACTTCTCCATTAGCAGGTACAGAAGGTAAAAAACTTACAAGTACTCAAATTAGAGAAAGATTAGTTCAAGAAGCACAAAACAATGTAGGAATTACTTTTTCAGAAAATGATGGAAAAGATTCATTCGTTGTAAGTGGACGAGGTGAATTAATGTTGGAAATACTTCTTACTCAAATGAGAAGAGAAGGTTTTGAAATGACAGTGAGTCCACCAAAAGTTTTGTATAAGACTGATGATCAAGGAAACAAACTTGAACCAATTGAAGAAATTACTATGGATTTAGATGAAGAACACTCTTCAAAAGTAATCGACTCGATGAATAGAAGAAAAGGTAAATTAATTGAATTAAAAGATACAGGCACTAATAAGAAACGATTGATATTTCACGCACCTACGAGAGGCTTGATGGGATATACAAGTAGATTTCTAACTCTTACTAAGGGGGAAGGTGTAATTAATAGAATATTCCACGACTACGGACCTTTCGAAGGTGAAATGGAAGGCAGAAGAAATGGTGCATTGATTGCTATGGAACAAGGAAAAGCAGTAGCATTTGCAATCTTTAACCTTCAAGCAAGAGGAGAAATGTTTGTTACGCATAATGATCCTGTTTATCCAGGTATGATTGTTGGATTGTCACCAAAACCAGGTGACATGATTATAAATGTCATGAAAGGAAAAAAATTAACAAATATGAGAACACAAGGAACAGACGAAAACGTCGTTCTTACTCCTGTTAGAAAAATGTCAATAGCTGAACAACTAAGTATGCTCAACAGTGATGAAGCATTAGAGATTACACCTGAGTCTTGTAGATTGAGAAAAGCAATTCTTGATCCTCATGAAAGAAAAAAAAGTGAGAAAACTAGCGCAGCAGCTTAGTTAAATATTTTTCCAACTAAAAATAATCCTAAAGCTACACAAGGTCCAATTCCAAAAGCAAATATAAGTGTGCCTATTCCAACGGTCCCACCTAAATACCAACCAACAATTACAACTGTAATTTCCAAAAAAGCTCTTACCAATGCTATAGGTAAATTTGTTGTTTTTGTTAATCCTGTCATTAAACCGTCTCTTGGACCTGGCCCAAGATTGGCAACTAAATAAATACCACTACCAAGACCTACTAAAATTACTGAAAGAACTGCTAACAAGTACTTTATGAAAAGAGATGAAGGTGGTTGGAAATAATTTAGAGTAAAATCAATCATAGCAGCAATCACAATTATATTAAATATTGTTCCAAGACCTGGTTTTTGTTTTAAAAAAATCCATAAAAAAAGTACTCCTACACTTACTAAAAATGTTGCTGCGCCAATGGATAAATTAGAGTTGAGTGAAATTCCTTCAGCTAATACTGACCAGGGTGAGTTTCCAGTTGTTGATAAAATTAACAAACCTTCTCCCAAACCAAAAATTGTTAAACCAAAAATTAAAAAAAATGACGTTGAAAATTTTGGCTTGAAGTTCAAACTTTCTTTTGAGCTCCAGTTTACTTTTGGAATATTTTTTATAGATAGGAACATTAAATATTGATACTTTTAGATTAATTTTAATTTATATTATTATCATGAAAAAATTTTACACTATTATTATATTTTTTTTATTTGCTTTTAACTCAAACGCACATGTTGGTCATTATAATAACTTCAAAAAAATTGAACTTGAAATCTTAAGAAATAATGAAGTTATAGGATATAATAATTATTCTTTTTCTAGGAAAGACAATGAAACAACTGTAAATAATAAATATAAATTTACAGTAAAACTACTTGGAGCAACTATTTTTGAAGTAGAAGGTTTTGGAGAAGAAAAATATTTAGGAGATAATTTAATTTCCTTTAAATCTAAAACACGTCAGAATAAAAAAGAAAAATTTGTAAATTTAATATTAAATAATCAAACTAATAAATTTGATATTCAAGGATCTTCTTTTTCTGGTGAAGCTTCTTTGAAAAATACAATTGGAAATTGGTGGAGTCATAAATTGTTACAGGCAGAGAGCCAAATTAGCCCTATTTCTGGAAGTATAAAAGAACAACTGGTTACATTTATCGGTAAAGAAAAAATCACGATCAATGGGAAGGAATTTGATACTGATCATTTTAAACTCACTTCTAAAGATACGACACTTCCAGAAGATAAAAGATTAAATTTTGATATATGGCTTGATAAAAAAACTTCAGTGATAGTTAAAGTTACCTATGAAAGAATGGGAAGTTGGGAATATAGGATTAAAAATATTGAATAATTTTATCTGCTTATTTTTTTGAAAAGATCATTGGCACTTATCCACCCTGCTTCTAATCTGGGTCCAACAAACCAATCAGCACAAACTCCTAAATTAATTTTTGAATTCCAATAACTTTTAATTTTTAAAGGTTTTGAATTTGATGAATACATCCATCCATGATTTAAAGAAAAAAGGATGTTGCTTTTTTTAATACCAGTAAGATTAAAAAATTTATTAATTAATATTTTTGAATTCAAATCTTTATTTTCTTTATTTTTCAAAATTTTTTTATTTGCCCACATCGACGTACTTTGAAGTGTCCAAAATTCATAAATACTTTTAAATCTTAACTTACTATTTTCTCTAGCAGCCCAACCTAAAATTTGATCATCAAACAAAAAACTACTTATATTTTTTTTTGTTTTTTTCATTTTTATCATAACAGTAATATTTGCATCCATTTTTAATTTTTTTTTAATAAATGAATGATTAATAAATTTTTTTGCCAATTTAAGTAATTGAGGATGTGGGCAAGTTAAAATTAGATTATCATAAAATTTATTATCACCATCAGAAAAGGTAAGTTTCCATTTGTCTTTATTGTAATCAATTTTTTTTAATTCTTTTTGAAAATTACAATTAATTTTTTTTAATAAATACTTGCTAATATCGTTATTACCTTGTCTGCCAATTATTTTTTGATGGTTTTTATTTTCTTTTATCTTTTTATTTTGAAAAATATGCTGGCCCTTCCAATTTTTTAATATTTTTTTTGCTATTAGTTTTGTTGTAAATTTTTTAAACTCACTAGTCTTAGGGGAAATATATTGAACACCATGATCAAAGCCTATTTTTTTATCTAACCTTTTAAATGATGATCTCCCACCAGGACCTCTTGCCTTGTCATAAACATCTACAGAGTGTTTTTTATTTAATAGATTTGAAATTGTAGCACCAGATATTCCAGATCCAATTACACAGTAAGTGCTCATTTACCTGCAACTGTCATTCCTTCTATCATCATAGTTGGTGAGTTAATGGAATATTCAAAATCTAAATCACTAGCTAAAGTTATATTTTTAAACATATCTTTGAAATTTCCCGCAATTGTTATTTCATTTACTGGAAATTTAAATTCGCCATTTTCAATTAGGAAACCTGTTGCACCTACTGAATAATCTCCCGTAACCAAATTACTTCCATGGCCTATTGTTTCAGTAACATAAATGTGTTTTGAATTACTTTTTAATAAATCTTCGAAACTAATATTTCCATTATCGAAATATAAATTTGTTGTACCACCAGATCTTCCATTCGATTTTAAGTTAAGTTTTTTTCCGTTGTAAGTATCTACTAAATAATTTTTTAAAATACCATTTTGTACAAGATTTAAAGTGTCTGATTTTACTCCTTCTGAATCAAAAATTTGAGATCCAACACCTTTGTTTATATCGGGTTTATCAATAACATTTATTGTTTCTGTAAATATTTGTTCATTGATTTTATCCTTAAGAAAAGATGTTCCTCTAGAAATCGCAGATGACGATATGGCTCCGGCAAAAGCTCCTAACATTCCTTTTGCTATTCTTTTGTCAAATATAATGCTTATTTTTTCACTTCCAATTTTATTTGGGCTTAATTTTCTTATAGTTTGTTCAGACGCTTTTTGACCAAGTTCTTTTGCACCCTTAATGTCTGATAGATGGCGTTTGCTTGTGAATTCATAGTCTCTTTCCATGCTATTTTCATCTTTAGCAACAGTAACACAAGATGCACTGAATGAAGATGATTTGTATCCATCACAAAATCCATCACTATTTGCTAAAATAAAGTTAGATTTATTTTCAGTAAAACTAGATTCTGTATTTATGATTTTTTCTTCTGAAGATGCAACACTCTCAAGCTCTTTCAAATATTCAATTTTTTTTTCATTATCAAAGTGTGTTTCATCATATAAATTTAAATTTTTAATTTCTTTAGCTAAAAGATCTTTATCTGGTAAAGAATTAAATTCATCTTCAGGGGTATTTTTAGTTGTTTCAAAACATTTTTCTATTAATGTTTTAATGTTGTCGTCTAATAAGTTTGATGAAGAAATTGAAGATCTTTTTTTTCCCAAATAAGTCTCTATACTTATTGCTAATCCATCTGATCTATTAGACTCGTCTAAAGTATTATTTCTAAAATTTACAGTTTCAGAAATTGAATGACCTACTGTTACACTTGATCCAGTTGCACCTAATTTTTTAGCTAAATCTAAGCAATATGATGCTTTTGATCTTAAATATTCTTGATCCTTAACCATAATTTAAAGTTTTGTTCCACCAACTGTCATTTTATCGATTAAGATTGAAGGTTGGGCAACTCCAACTGGAACACCTTGTCCAGCTTTACCACAAGTTCCTATACCAGGATCTAACATCATATCGTTTCCAACCATAGAAACTTCTTTTAAAATTGAAGGACCATCTCCTATTAATGTTGCTCCCTTTATCGGTGAACCAATCTTTCCGTTATTAATTTCATATGCCTCAGTGCAATTAAATACAAATTTTCCAGATGTAATGTCAACTTGTCCTCCTCCAAAACTTACTGCAAAAATTCCTTTGTCTACTGATTTGATCATTTCTTCTTGAGTTTGATTTCCACTCAACATCATTGTATTTCTCATTCTTGGCAAAACAACATGTCTATAATTTTCTCTTCTTCCTGAGCCAGTCGATTTGGTATTCATCAATCTAGCATTTAATCTATCTTGCATAAAATTCTTTAATATCCCATTTTCAATCAATACTGTTTTTTCTGTTGGTGTACCTTCGTCATCAATTGTTAAGCTACCTCTTCTATTATCAATTGTTCCATCATCAACAATCGTAACTCCCTCACTGGCAACCTTTTGGCCCATAAGATTATGAAATGCAGAAGTTTTTTTTCTATTAAAGTCTCCTTCTAAACCATGGCCAATAGCTTCATGTATTAAAATCGCTGGCCATCCTGGCCCTAAAACAACTTTCATTTCTCCTGCCGGAGCAGGCTTACTTTCTAAATTTACTGATGCAATTCTAAAAGCTTCCTCACATACAGTTTTCCAATTGTCATTTTTTAGATATTCATCATAAGATTGTCTTCCACCTATTCCATAAACGCCAGTTTCTTTTCTTCCATTTTTTTCTAACATCACAGATACATTAAATCTAATTAGTGGTCGGACATCAGTTAATACCTCGCCACCTGATCTTATAATCTCAATAGATTTTTGTTCACCTGCAAAACTCGTAGTAACTTGTTTTACAGATTGATCTTTTTTTCTTAGATACTCATTTACTTTATTTAATACTTCTAATTTCGAATTTAATGTTTTTTGCTCTATGGGATTAATATCCTGATAAAATTTTTTATTAGATCTTGAAATATCTTGATTATAAGTACCTTTCATAGACTTCAGTGTAGATTTTAAATTTTCAGAAGATTTTTTTAATGAATCTTTTGATATTTCGTTAGAGTGAGAATATGCAACAACCTCTCCCGTAATTGCCCTAAATCCAAAACCTAAATCTGAACTATAGCTTGAGCTTTTAATTTTATTATCATCTAATAAAATAGATTCGGATTTAGTGTCCTCCAAATATAGCTCACCATCATCACAATTTTGTAATGTATCAGATACTATTGAATCAGCATCTTTTCTTGTTAAATCAGATTTTTCAAAAAAATTACTCACTCGGTTTAGATAGTGCTTTATTATTAATTTTCAACTAATCATTTGGCGCATTTACATGCTTAATTTTAAAGTTAATATAATTTTCTATGAAAGTTTATTTTAATAACTCTTGCAAAATTTGCAGATCAGAAATCAATATGTATAAAAAAGAAAATATTGAAGATATTGATTGGATAGATATTACGAATAACAAAGAAGCAGAAAAAGAAACTTCCAAAAATGACAAAGAACTTTTAAGAAGATTGCACATTAAAGAAAACGATCAAGTAATTGAAGGTGCAGAAGCTTTCCTTTATGTTTGGAAGAGAATACCAAAATATAAATTTTTATATAGTTTTTTCAAACTTCCTATCATCTTTACAATTTTTAAATATGGATATGAAATAGTTGCGTATTTTTTGTATTTGAAAAATAAAAAACAATTAAAAAATTAATTAAGAAAAAATATCAAAATTTGACTCAATAAAGACATTGAGAGGATAAACATAATTAAAACTACTGAATACATAAGAGTAATAATTTTATTTCTTTTTCTTCTTAATCTTACAAAATTTTTGTCATCCAAATCTGATATATCTCTTTCTCCGTCAACTTCATAATCATAACTCCATCTCCAAGTTGATTGTCCTAACCTTTCGTCTTGACTATTAAAATATCTGATCCAAGCAAGAATATAACTTAACAGGGCATATAAAATTGCCATCGCAATTATTCCATAAAACATAACTAATAATACTTAAATTAAACGTAATAATTAATTGTTATTTTTGGCTCTTTTTCTTGCAATTAATTGAGTTAAAGAATCCACCATCGTGTCTGAAGCTTTAAATATTTCATTATTTTTAAATTCATGAGAGATGTTTTTCTCAGGATTAGTTTTGTCTTCAATAACTATACCTTCATCAGGAGAATTATTTTTAATATAAATTAATAATAACCATTCTTCGTCTGGAGCTTCATCCCACTTAACAAATATCTCACCTGTTTCAAATCTTCTATCGATACATCGAAAAATAGACATGTGTCTTGTGACGTGTCTTTTATTTAATTGGAAAACTAAACTACTGGCACTCCTATAAAAGCTTTCAAGAGCAAATTCAATTTTTTGTCTTGCTAATGTGTATTCTTTTTCTTTCCTTAATAATGTTTCTCTATCCTCGTTACCTTGAATTTTAACACCTAATGCCTCTACTCTCTCTCTAATTTTTTGATCTCTTATTATTCGATATTTTTCTTTTAATTTCTCAATTCTCTGTTGAAGTCCTGCGTAATCTTCTCTCTTTTCTTTTAATGATATTTTTTCTAGTTTTTCTAATTCTTTAACTTCTCTTACTCTAAATTTTTCAATCTGCTTCTCTAATTTTAATTGTTGTAAAAATTTCTTTTGCTTTTCAGCTTGTTCAATTCTTAATAAAGCCTGTTCTTTTCGTAGGAATAATTTAATTTCTTTTGTTCTTTGTTTTTCTAATCTAATCTCTTCCTTTAATACTTGTTCATTAAGCTTTAATTTTAATTCTTGTTCCTTCTGCTTCTCTTGCTGTAAGGCTAGTTTTTCCTGTCTTTCTTGCTCTTGTTTTTCAAGTTTTATTCTTCTCTGCTCATCTTTTTTAAGAGTTTTATAATTGCTGATTGTTTCAGATATTTTATCAAAAAATGCCTGAATATACTTTTCTATATTGAAATTTATTCTGAATTTAAATTCAGGTTTTAGTGAATTTTGAAAATTAATTATATTTAAAAGAAAACTTTTTTCTTTAGGTTTATTTAGAATTTTTT
>NZ_JBNAJY010000011.1:0-48601 GCF_052047595.1 Candidatus Pelagibacter sp. HIMB1715
TTATCTGCATATGATCCCAATAAGGATAAAAAATTTATTTTAGATGAATTAGAGGATCAATTTATTGCTCTTAATAAATTAAACATAATTGATTACGCCAATCCGAGTGCCAAAATAAGGTTTGGTAATAATTTAGAAAATAAACATTTAGGAACTATTATAAGAAATCCTGAGTTAGATAATCTTATAAAAAATGTAAAATTAAATAATAAAACTGATCATATAGATCTTGAAATTGATTTACCTTCGTATCAGCATTACAGGGTTTATGCTATTCCAGGTCCAACAAAACTATTTCCAGATCAAGAGTCTGTGGTTTTATTTCTTAAAGACTTGACTGAAATTTCAAAAGCTCAAAAATTTAGAACTGATTTTGTTGCTAATGTAAGTCATGAATTAAGAACACCGCTTATGTCAATTAAAGGTGCGGTAGAAACTATACAAGGACCTGCAAAAAACGACGAACCAGCTAAGCAAAAATTTTTAGATATAATGGACTCACAAACCTCAAGAATGGAAAATTTAATTAACGATTTATTAATTTTAAGTAGAATTGAATTAGAAGAACATATTAGACCGAATAATTTAATAAGTTTAGAAAAAATATTTAATAAATTAAAAAACATACACATTACAAATATCGAAAAAAATAATATTGATTTGAATATCAATATAGACAAACATTTTGATAAAATTATTGGCAATGAAGATAGAATGCTAACTGTTTTTTCAAATTTAATTGATAATTCAATTAAATATTCCGAAAAAAATAAATCTATTAAAGTATTAACATCAAAAAGTGTTGGCAAACTAGTTAAACCAGGTGTTAAAATTTCAATTATAGATGAAGGTATCGGTATACCTCAAAATCAGATTGTTAGAATTACTGAAAGATTTTATAGAGTGGACATTGAAAAAAGCAAAAAAGTTGGTGGCACAGGTCTGGGTTTAGCAATAATGAAACATATTGTAACTCAGCACAGAGGTGAATTTGAAATTAAAAGTCAATTGGGTAAAGGCACAGAATTTAATATTCATATACCTAGTGAATTGTAATTTATTACATTTATCAATACTTTTAGATCATTAATTTAATTTGTATTAACTTTCTTTTTTTGTAAGAATCTTAATTGTTATGCTTATGTTTAGAAAAATAATATTTTTTTCTCTTTCTCTAATACTGTTAACTTCTTCCTTGAATGCTCAATCAATTACAACATTGCTTAGAAATCAACAACTAACAGTTTATGATATTGGTATATTTAGATTGCAAGAGGATATTAAATCAGCAATACCTGAAGTTCAAAAACATTTTCCTGATAAACAAATTGAAATTAACGATGTTTATACTGATGTAGTCTCATCATTATGGAGAAATACAATTGATTTAATAGTATCTGTACCAATGAGTGAGACATTGACAAAAACAAACTATTTTTCAGATATGTATAGATGCAAGAATATTTTCTTTTCTGTGAGAGATCACTTACTAAGAAACCAAAATGAAAGTAATTATAATTTCTCAAGGGCCTCATCTTATGTCGTTTCAACATTTTCAACTCCTACAAGCTGGCCTTCATGGAAATATGAGCATAAAATGATAAAAGAACTAGTATCAATGATACAACTAGAAGTTACTTTAAGACCTTCAAATGAGCTTGCTTTTAAAGAGGGTGTAAGCCCAATCAATTGCAAAGGAAGTCTTGCTGATGATTTTGATACAATTGTTGTAACTAAAAATTTCAATTAAAAAGTTAGGTTTTTCACAAAACTGTAACAAATCTGTAATATTAACATCCACATTCAAATCTAATAAGCGAGTCGTTGATTAAATTTAATTACGAAAGGAAATATCAATGAAAAAACTAACTATTATCCTTGCTTCGTTTTTAGTGCTTACTTTAAGTACTGTAACGTCACAAGCGAGAGATCAAATTACAATCGTTGGTTCTTCAACTGTATTCCCATATGCAACAGTAGTTGCTGAAAGATTCGGTAAAAAAGGATTTAAAACTCCTATCATCGAGTCAACTGGAACAGGTGGTGGAGCTAAATTATTTTGTGCAGGTGTAGGTGAAGCTCACCCAGATATCACTAATGCTTCAAGAGCTATGAAAGATAAAGAAAAAGCTCTTTGTGCAAAAAATGGTATTACTGATATTGTAGAAATTATTATTGGTAACGACGGTATAACATTAGCTTACAGCTTAGATGCGGAGCCAGTTAATTTCACAAAAGAGCAATTATATTTAGCACTTGCTAAACACACAGTAGTTGACGGTAAATTAGTTGATAACATTTACAAAAACTGGAATGAGATCGATTCAAGCTTACCAAATAAGCCAATTAAAGTAATGATACCTCCAGGAACTTCTGGAACTAGAGATGCATGGAATTCTTTAGTAATGAAAAAAGGTATGACTAAAGAGGCTAAAGCTCTTTATAAAGCTGGTGCAAGCTCAAATAAAAAATGGGCAAAGCCTGAAAAACTTTACAGAGAAGATGGTTTAGCTATTGAAGTTGGAGAAAACGATAGTTTGATCATCCAAAAACTTGTTGAAGATAAAGATATGTTTGGTTTCTTTGGTTTCAGTTATTACTTAGCAGCTAAAGATAAATTACAAGCAGCAAGTATTGATGGTGGACAACCTTCATTAGAGTCTATTCAAGATTATAGCTATGCTGTTGCAAGACCTTTATTTTTCTATGTGAAAAAAGCTCACGTAGGTGTAATTCCAGGTTTACATGAATTTGTAAAAGAATTTACAAAAACAGGAACTATTGGGAAAAGAGGTTATTTAGCTGACATTGGTTTAGTACCATTAGATAAAGCAATGTACAGAACTACAAGAGATAACGCTATGGATCTTGTAGCAATGAGCGAGTAATTTTGATTTGTTAATAAATTTAAAAAGGCCCTTTTGTAAGGGCCTTTTTTTTAATACAAGATTAAATATATATAAATGAACTCGGTAATATTTTTAACAATTGTTCTATTAGCGCTATCGAGTTATTTTTTTGGACGTAAAAAGGCATTTGCCATAAGATCTTCTAATACTAGACTTACAGCTTTACCAAAATTTTATGGATATTATTTATCAATATGGTGTGCAGCACCTGCATTTATTATTTTTGCATTGTGGTCTATATTTGAACCATCCGTAGTAAAATATATTGTTTTACAATCTTTTAGTGATCAAGGATTGTTAGAAGGAGAATTAAATCTCATATTTGAAAAAGCTAAGTCACTTTCAAGAGGACAGTTTAGTGGTGAAATAACTACAGCATTACAGGCAGCAGCAGACAAGTATGCATCTTTACGAAGCACAGCTTCAGCTTCAAAAGCTGTAATTGTATTATGTTTACTTATTGCCTCAATAGCTTACGCTTATAACAGGTTATCTAAAAATACCAGAACAAGGGAACCTGTAGAAATTTTTTTACAGTGGTTGTTTTTCTTTGCTTCTTTAGCAGCAATTTTAACTACAGTTGGGATTGTTTTTTCTCTTTTGTTTCAAACAATAGAATTTTTTAAAATAATTCCTTTTTTTGATTATTTATTTGGCATGCATTGGTACCCAGCAAAAGCTTTTGTTAGAGATGCTAGTGAAGCTTTAGACCCATCAATGTATAGTGATACGTTTGGTGCAGTACCAGTTTTTGCGGGTACTTTTTTTATCGCATTTATCGCGATGTGTGTTGCTATACCAGTAGGTTTATTAAGTGGAATTTATCTAGCAGAGTATGCATCAAAAAAATTTAGACAATTTGCAAAACCAATTGTTGAAATACTAGCTGGAATTCCAACAGTTGTTTATGGTTTTTTTGCAGCTTTAACTGTCGGTCCTTTCTTAAAAGATATCGGAACAGCTGTTGGTTTAGATGTCTCTGCAGAAAGTGCACTTGCAGCTGGCGCTGTAATGGGAGTGATGATTATTCCATTCGTTTCAAGTTTGAGTGATGATGTCATAAATAGTGTTCCTCAGAATTTAAGAGATGGAAGTTATGCAATGGGTGCAACAAAATCTGAGACAATTAAAAGAGTAATTTTTCCTGCTGCTTTACCAGGTATAGTTGGTGCAATTCTTTTAGCTGTTTCTAGAGCTATCGGTGAAACTATGATTGTGGTTATGGCTTCTGGATTAGCTGCTAACTTAACTTTTAACCCGCTGGAGTCTACTTCAACAATTACAGCTCAAATAGTAGTAATATTAATCGGAGATCAACAATTTGAAGACCCTAAAACCCAAGCTGCTTTTGCTTTAGGATTAACATTATTTGTTGTTACGTTAATTTTAAATGTAATAGCTCTATCAATAGTTAAAAAATATAGAGAGAAATATGATTAATAGAGAAGAATTTTTAAATAAACGATATAAGGCTGAGAAACGATTTCAAATGTATGGTAAAACAGCCATCTTTTTAGCTTTGTTGTTTTTAGCTGTATTTTTATTTAAAATTTTTTCTACAGGATATACAGCGTTTCAAAAAACTTGGATAATAGTGCCAATTAATTACGATCCAGAATTTATGTATTTGGATGCTGATCAGAAACCCTCTATCGAGGATTTGCAAGACTCTGAATATTTTGATGTTGGTATAGAAAGTTTTGCTTCATTAGATCAAAATGCCAATGAAGATCAAATCACAGATATCAAAAGAATGTTTGCCTTTATATTTGAAGAGGAAATTAAAGATCATATTCTTTCAAATCCAGATGATTTTGGAAAAATTGTTGAAGTGAAATTGACGGCATCTGATGATTTAGATCAAGTGTTTAAAGGAAACTATCCAAGAGATTTACCTGAAGAGCGAAGAAGAGTTAATGATTACCAATTAAAAATTTTCGATAAGCTAAATTCCGAAGGAAAAGTTGTAAGCAATTTTAATTTTAGTTTTTTTACTAATGGCGACTCTAGGGAAGCAGAGTTAGCTGGTATTGCAAGTTCATTTATGGGATCATTGTTTAGTATATTGGTTTGTTTAGCTGTATCATTTCCTGTGGCTCTTTTAGCCGCAATTTATCTAGAAGAATTTGCACCCAAAAATAGACTTACAGATTTTATAGAGGTAAATATTAATAATTTAGCGGCAGTCCCATCAATAGTTTTTGGGTTGCTTGGTCTTGGTGTTTTACTTGCAGTATTTGGCTTACCGAGATCCACTCCTTTAGTTGGAGGAATAACTTTATCATTGATGACCTTACCAACGATCATTATAGCAGCTAGAGCATCATTGAAAGCAGTTCCGCCAAGCATCAGAGAAGCCGCTCTCGCCATGGGAGCTAGTAAGATGCAAACAACACTTCATCATACAGTTCCTCTATCTTTACCAGGAACTTTATCTGGAACAATAATTGGTCTTGCGCAAGCCTTAGGTGAAACTGCACCTTTGATTTTAATTGGAATGGTTGCCTTTGTTAATACCATACCTGGCTCGCCTATGGATCCAGCTGCCTCTTTACCAGTTCAAATATATATTTGGGCTGAAAGTGCTGAAAGAGGTTTTGTTGAAAAGGTATCAGCTTGTATAATGGTTTTGTTGATATTTTTAGTATTAATGAATCTAGCAGCACAAATGATAAGACATAAATTTGAAAAGAAATGGAACTAAAAAATGAATAAAATAGAAGCAAAAAAAGTAAATGTTTTTTATGGAGATAAACAAGCTCTTTTTGATATCAACATGGATATACCAGAAAGACAAGTAACGGCATTAATTGGCCCGTCTGGATGTGGAAAATCTACTTTTCTAAGATGTTTAAACAGAATGAACGATGTAATTGAAATTTGTAAAGTTGAAGGAGAAATTAAAATTAATGACTATGATATCAATCAAAAGAGTACAGACGTTGTAAGATTAAGAGAAAAAATTGGAATGGTATTTCAAAAACCAAATCCATTTCCTAAAACTTTGTATGAAAATATTTCTTATGGACCTGAAATCCACGGTATGGCTCAATCTAAAGATGAGCTTGATCAAATTGTTGAAGATAGTTTAAAAAAAGCAGCTCTTTGGAATGAGGTTAAAGATAGATTAAATGAACCAGGAACAGGTCTTTCAGGAGGACAGCAACAAAGACTTTGTATAGCAAGAGCCATTTCTGTTAAACCTGAGGTGATTTTAATGGATGAACCTTGTTCAGCTTTAGATCCTATAGCAACAGCACAAATTGAGGAATTAATTGATGAACTAAAGAAGGAACATACTATTGTTATAGTAACTCATTCAATGTCTCAAGCAGCACGTGTATCACAGCAAACTGGATTTTTTCATTTAGGTAAATTGATAGAAGTTGGGTCTACTGATAAGATATTTAAAAACCCGAATCAACAACAAACTCAAGATTATATTACAGGGAGATTTGGATAATGACTGAGAAACCACATACAGTAAAATCTTATGAGGAACAATTACAACAATTAACTAATAATTTGGTTGTTATGGGAGGTAATTGTGAAACAGCTTTGGGAAATTCTATAAAAGCTCTTTGTAATAACGATAACACAATTGCAGATGCTGTAATAAATAATGATGCTGTCATTGATAATTTTGAAAGTCAAATAGAGCAAGAAGTTGTTGATTTGATTGCATTAAGACAACCGATGGCTATAGATTTAAGGGAAACTGTAACCGCTCTTAAAATATCTTCTGACCTTGAAAGAATTGGTGATTTAGCCAAAAATATTTCCAAAAGAACCAAACTAATAAATAATAATTTACCTGATAATCTAACCCAATCTATAGAGAGAGTTGGAGCTATAGTGCAAAAACAACTTAAATTAGTACTAGACTCATACACAAATAGATCGCCAGAAATAGCATTGGATGTTTGGGAAAAAGATGAAGAAGTAGACAATCTAACTAATTTGTGCATGGAAGAAGTAATCAAATATCTTAAGTCAGGAAATGAAAATATTGAGTATGGATCTCATTTGCTTTTTGTTACAAAAAATATTGAAAGAATAGGAGACCATGTAACTAATATTGCAGAACAAATTTACTTCCTTGTTAAAGGATCTTATTTAGAAGGAGATAGACCTAAGGGTTCACAGCCAATAGTTAATGGTGAAAAATAAATAATGTCTGCACACTTGTTTATTGCTGAAGATGAGTCTCCAATAATAACATTGTTAAAATATAATTTAGAAAAAGAAGGTCATAAAGTAAGTTATTCAGAAAATGGAGAGGATGCTCTTAAACAAATAAAAGACAAACATCCTGATTTAATATTAATGGATTGGATGCTACCTGATTTATCAGGGGTAGATATTTGTAAAAATTTAAAAAAAGATAAAAAATTTAAAGACATACCTATAATAATGGTTACAGCCAAAGGTGAAGAAGAAGATAAATTAAAAGCTTTTGATACAGGAGCTGATGATTATGTTACAAAACCATTTAGTCAAAAAGAATTAAATGCAAGAATAAAATCTCTTTTAAGAAGATCTAAACCACAGTCTTCTGAAGATATTGTTGTTTTCAGTGATTTAAAAATAGATAGAATAACAAAAAGAGTTTACAGAAAAAATATAGAAATTAACTTGGGTCCTACAGAATTTAAGCTTTTGGATTTTTTTATCAAAAATCCAAAAAGAGTTTATTCAAGAGAACAGCTTCTAAATAATGTTTGGGGTGAAAATATATATGTGGAGTCTAGAACTGTAGATGTTCATATTAGAAGATTAAGACAAGCAATAAATATTAAAGATACAAAGCCATTAATAAGGACAGTAAGATCAGCTGGCTATTCTTTAGAAACCTGAATATCCTTAGGTCTTACAAATTCTTTCAATACACCTTTGTTTACAACTTCAGACCAATCTTTAATTTTAAAATTAATTTTAGCAAAAGCTGATGTTGAAAATTTATAATTAAGTAGTTTAAACAAATTACTATTATGATTTTTTATCAATTCTCTAACTAAATTTGTTATTACCGGCTCGTGGTTAATTAAAAGTATAGAATTGTATGTTTTCGGAACTTTTTTGATATATTCAATTATTTTCTTCTCATCTGTTAAATAAAGTTTTTTTGATGAAAAAATTTTTTTAGGCTTTTTTAGCTTTTTTAATAATATTTGTAAGGTTTTTTTGGTTCTCTTTGATGAAGAAACTAAAACATAATCAAAATTAATTTTTTTTGTAACAAAAAATTCACAAACCAACTTAGCATTTTTCTTACCACGTTTATTTAATGGTCTATCAAAATCCTTCAAATTTAAGTTGCTCCAACTAGATTTTGAATGTCGCATGACATATAATTCAAACATATTTCCTAAATATTATGAGTACTCAAAAAAAACAATACAAAGATGAACTTAGATCAAGATATATAAACAGAGAATTATCCTGGTTAAAATTCAACGATAGAGTTCTATTGGAAGCACAAAATATTGAAAACCCTCTATTTGAAAGAGTAAAATTTTTATCAATAGCAGGTTCAAATCTTGATGAATTTTTCATGGTCAGAGTTGCTGGATTACATAGTCAAATAAAGCAAGATGTTGATTCCTTAAGTTCTGATGGACTTACACCTGAAGAGCAAATGGCAAAAGTTGTAAGTGAAACAAATAATCTTTTAAAAAAACAGAATAAAATTTTTAAAGAATTAGTTTTACAGCTAAAAAAAAATAATATTAATTTAGTAAAACCTCAAAGCTTAAGCAATTCTGAAAAAAAAAAATTATTAGAAATTTTTAACGAGGAAATTTATCCATTATTAACACCTTCAGCAATTGATCCAGCACATCCATTTCCATTTATAGTTAATCAAGGACGTGCTTTAGTAATGAAATTGAAGAAGAAAAATAAAAAAAGAATACTTAATTCTATTATTGTTATACCAAAAGCATTACCTAGATTTATAGAAGTTAAAGGAAATAAAAATTTTAAAAAATATGTTGTTATTGATGATTTGATTAGTTTTTTTGCTTCAGAAATCTTTCCTGATCATAACATTGAACTTAAGATGCTCTTTAGGGTAATAAGAGATAGTGATGTTGAAATACAAGAGGAAGCTGAAGATCTTGTAAGATCATTTGAGTTGGCATTAAAACAAAGAAGAACAGGGGATATTGTAAGACTTGAGATTATAAAAAATAGTAACAATGAACTTGTTAAATTTATAATAAATAAGTTAAACATTAATTCTGATTATATTTATGAAATAGAAGGATTAGTTGGTATTCAAGAAATTGACCAAATTTGTAAAATTAAAAACCCAAAGTTTAAATTTAAACATTTTAATCCAAGAGCCGTTGAGAGATTAAAAGAATATAACTATAATTTTTTTGAAACAATTAAGAAAAAAGATTTAATAGTCCATCATCCTTTTGAAACTTTTGATGCTGTAATTGAGTTACTTAATCAAGCAGCCAACGATAAAAAAGTTATAGCAATAAAACAAACCCTTTATCGAACAACACTGGACTCGCCTATAGTAAAAGCACTTATTTTGGCAGCAGAAAATGGTAAGGCTGTAACAGCCTTAATAGAAATAAAAGCTAGATTTGATGAAGAAGCAAATATACAATTGGCTAGAAGCTTAGAAAAAGCTGGTGTCCAAATTGTTTATGGTTTTGCAAAATACAAAACACATGCAAAATCTTCATTAATATTAAGACGAGAACAAGGTAAAATTCAAACCTATATTCACTTAGGTACAGGCAATTACCATCCTGTAAATGCAAAAATTTATACAGATTTATCATTATTTAGTTCAGATAAGAA
The DNA here is from genome assembly GCF_052047595.1 of Candidatus Pelagibacter sp. HIMB1715. NCBI lineage: Bacteria > Pseudomonadati > Pseudomonadota > Alphaproteobacteria > Candidatus Pelagibacterales > Candidatus Pelagibacteraceae > Candidatus Pelagibacter > Candidatus Pelagibacter sp. HIMB1715. The sequence goes on from NZ_JBNAJY010000011.1 coordinate 9,732, forward strand.
ATTAGCATCCGATGTAGAAAAGTTTTATAATTATGTTACAGGCTATGCCAAACCAAGAAATCTTAATAAAATTTCCATTTCACCAATAAACTTAAGAAAAACACTTAATGAACTAATAGATAATGAAATTTTAAATTCCAAAAAAGGTAAAAATGGAGAAATTTGGGCCAAAATGAACTCATTAGTGGACCCAGATATAATTGATAAACTATACGAAGCATCAAATGCAGGTGTTAAAATTTATTTGTTTGTCAGAGGAGTTTGTTGTTTGAGACCAGGATTAAAAAATATATCTGAAAACATTATAGTAAAAAGCATTATTGGAAGATTTTTAGAACATTCTAGGATTTACTGTTTTGCAAATGGCAAATCTATGCCAAGTAGAGAAGCCAAGGTGTTTATTTCATCTGCTGACTTGATGCCTAGAAACCTTAATCGGAGAGTAGAACTTCTAGTTCCAATTGAAAATAAAACAGTACACGAGCAAGTTCTAGACCAAATAATGTTGGCAAATTATTTAGACAAAAAACAAAGTTGGGTTCTTAATGCAAATGGAGATTACAAAAAAATTCAATATAGTAAGAACGATTCCTTTTCTGCACACGATTATTTTATGAATAATCCAAGTCTGTCAGGAAGGGGAAAGGCTAAGTTAAAAATGAAACCAAAAAAACTAAATTTAAAAGCAGTTTGAGATGCAAATAAAAGTTTTAAAAAGTAAACAAAGTTTAAAACTAAAACAAGCAAAAGTCGCTATAATAGATATTGGATCAAATTCTATCAGAATGCTTATTTATGATGATTTTAGCTCATCAAGGGTACCTTTTTTTAATGAAAAAGCTGTTTGTGAACTAGGAAAGAATTTAGATAAATCCAGAAAACTTCATAAATCAGGAGTTGTTTATGCTTTAAAAGTATTAAAAAGATTTTCAGAAATTTTAAACATATCCAAAATCTCTAACATAAAAATTATTGCAACAGCTGTTCTAAGAGAAGCTATGGATGCAAAACCTTTTGTACAAGAAGTTGAAAAACTATTTAAAAAAAAAGTTGAGATTTTAACTGGTGAAGAAGAGGCCGAGAGTTCAGCTGAAGGTGTAAAAATTGGATTTGATAATGTAGATGGTTTGGTCGCTGATTTAGGAGGTGGTAGTTTAGAGTTAGCTCGAATAGAAAATGGAACGATAACTAATAAAACATCATTACCCTTAGGTGTTTTGAGGCTATTAAATAACCCTATAGTAAAAAAAAGAAACTTATCCAAGTATATAAAAAATTTATTGAGAGATGAAAAATGGTTGTCTAAGAAAAAATTTGAAAATTTATATTTAGTTGGTGGAACTTGGAGAGCTTTATTTAAATTACACCTTTTTCAAAACAACCATCCAGTTCACATTATTCATCAATACTCTATAGATAATCAATCCTTGACAAAATTTATAGAAAAAATCTCCAGTATGAATAAATCTAAACTTAAAACTGTTGAATATATATCCAAATCAAGAACTCCATATTTACCGTATAGTTCTATAATTTTAGGTGATTTAATGAATATCACTAATCCAAAAAATATAATATGTTCGATTAGTGGTATTAGAGAAGGTTCTCTTGCAAAGGATCATTTTAAAGATGTAGATGGTAAAGAGGTTTTTGATAAATCATTAGAGCATATTGCAAAAAAAAGAGGAGACTTAGGTTTTACCTTTAAAAAATATTTTGAATTTATAAAACCAGTTTTTGATGGAAATGAACACTTTAGCGAAAAATTGCTAAATTGGGCTTGTGTTTTAAGTCATATGGATTGGGGTTTGGGAGCATTTCAAAAAGCTGAATTGGTTTTTCAAGAAACCTTAAATACTCCTTTATTAAGATTATCCCACAAAGAAAGAATCCAAATAGCTTTGTCATGTTACTGGAGATACTGCAGTATAAAGTATAACCCAAAAATAGAATATCTTACCTATCTAAATAACAATGAAATTTTCTCGAGTAAGCAAGTAGGTTCAGCTTTAAGATTTGCTCATTCACTAACATCAATTTCGACAATTTTTTTAGAGGAATTTAAATTATACAGAAGAGGGAACGCTGTTTTTTTAAAAATACCTTCAGAACATCAGGAAATAATTTCTAAACAAGTCACAAAAAAATTTAAAGCTTTATCAAGAGAATTATTTTTAGAGCCCAGAGTAATATACTCAAATAACTGAAATAAATTTTTAAAATACAACTTAGAAGAGATCGCTACTTTTATTGTAACAAAAGGTTAAAAAAAATTAAACTTTTTGTTAATCAATTTGTAATTTTTTTTTGCAATTATATTTTTAAAGGAGAAAAAAATTATGAATAAAAAAAATATTGAGTTGCATAATTTATCAATTGATGAATATGATGAAATAAATAATCCACCACCATCTGAAGTAGAATTTGATATTATTTTAAAAAAAGCGATGAGTAGAAGAAGCTTTATAAAAGGCAGTGCTATGTTTGGCGCATCAGCTTTTGTATTGGGTTCTGGTTTGAATATGCTTAGCACATCAGATGCTGAGGCAGCTTTTTCAGGATTAATTGATTTTAAACCAATAAAAGCAAATACAACCGATGACATTACAATACCTAATGGTTTTAATTGGGAAATAGTAGCTAAATGGGGTGATCCACTTTACAGTAAAGGAAAATGGTTTGATCACTTTACAAGAGGTGATGGTGAAAGTCAGGAATTATCATTTGGTGATAACAATGATGGTATGGATACTTTTACCACAAAGGAAGGAAAGACAATTATTGCTGTAAACAATGAATATGTAAATAGATCTATAATTTATGGTAATAGACGAACAAAACTTCCAGAAAATGAGGATGATGTAAGAAAAGGTAAGGCTGGCCATGGAGTAAGTATTTTTGAAATCTCAAACGAAAATGGAAAGTGGGAAATAGTTAAAGACTCTATGTACAACAGAAGAATTACAGCAGAGTCTCTTATGGAAATTACTGGTCCAGCAAGAGGTCATTCACTATTGAAAACAATCTCTGATCCAACTGGTACTAAATCATTAGGAACTTGGAATAATTGTGGAAATGGTAAAACTCCATGGGGCACTTATTTAGCCTGTGAGGAAAATTTTAATGGTTATTTCTCTAACACAGACCCAGATGCAGAAGTTCCGCTTGAATTTAAAAGATATGGTATATCTACTAAAGATTGGGGTTATGCATGGGGAAAATATGATAATAGATTCTCTTGGGATTTAGAGCCAAATGAACCTAATAGAGCAGGATATGTAGTGGAGATTGATCCTCTTAATCCTTCATCAACACCAAAAAAAAGAACTGCATTAGGTAGATTCAAGCATGAAAACGCAGAAGTAGTTCTTGGAAAAAATAATGAAGTTATTGTTTATCTTGGAGATGATGAAAGAGGTGAATATCTTTATAAATTTATATCATCAAAAAAATATAGTAAAAATGGTGATAATTCCAAAGTTTTAGAAGATGGAGATTTATTTGTTGCCAAGTTTGATGACAATGGCAAAGGTAAATGGTTACCTTTAACACCGGAAACAACTGGAATGAAGTCTAAAGCCGAAATAGCTATTCACACTAGAATAGCAGCTTCTGCAGCAGGCGGAACTACAATGGATAGACCTGAATGGGTTGCAGCAAATCCATTAAAAGCAGAAGCATATGTTGCTTTAACAAATAATAAGAACAGAGGAAAAAAACCAAATGCTGGTGGTGATGATACGTCTGTAAATGGACCCAACCCTAGAATAAATAATCAATATGGTCAAATTATTAGATGGACAGCAGATAGAGGTGATCATGCCTCATCTAATTTTAAATGGGATATATTTGTTTTAGTTGGAAATCCAGCTGTTCACAAAGGACCAAATGCTGGATCTAAAAACATAACTAAGGAAAATATGTTTAATGCTCCTGATGGTATTAAATTTGATTCTAAAGGAGGATTATGGATACAAACTGATGGAAAGTATTCTAATTCGGGAGATTTTGCTGGAATGGGTAATAATCAAATGTTGTATGGTGACCCAAAGACAGGTGAGATTAAAAGATTTCTTGTAGGGCCTAATGAGGCAGAGGTTACAGGATTGACCTGGAGTAAAGATTACAAAACAATGTTTGTTGGTATTCAACATCCTGGTGAAAAAGGTAATTCTACATGGCCAGACGGACCTGGTACCGCTCCAAGATCTTCAATTATTGCTATTAGAAAAAATGATGGCTCTAGAATTGGTTAATTAACATTAAACCCCTTTAAATACGCTCGATAATTTATCGAGCGTATTTTTTTTTATAAAACAAATACATACCGATATGTGATGCGTTGTTAAATTTACCATTCTTAATTAATTTAATTATTTGATGATCTGAAACTATATGTATTTTTATTCCATTTTCTGGCTTTGAAATTTTAATAAGATTATTACAAAAAAAACCAGTAATTTTAGTGGTAAGCCGACCTGGTTCAGAATAAAACGAAGTAATTTTTTTCAATTTATTTCTTGATTTATATCCCGTTTCTTCAATTAGTTCTTTTTTAGCAGATATTAAAGCCGTTTCATGTTTTTCAATGATACCAGATGGAAATTCATAATTAATTTTATTTATAGGAATTCTTTTCTGAGAAACCAAAATATATTTGTTATTTATTTTAGGTATAACTATCGAAAGATTAGACGTCTTAAAATAATGATAAAATTCTTTTTTTTTAAAAGGTTTATTGATTAGTTCAATATTATTACTGAGTTTAAAGTTTTTCAATTTTTCTGTAAGAATAATTTTTTAACTATAAAAATTGCTATTATCATTCCAATTAATTCTGCCATTATATAAAATGGTGTATTTAAATAATTTATTCCAGTAAATGATTCTGTAAAAGTTCTAGCTATTGCAACTGCAGGATTTGCAAATGATGTTGATGAAGTAAACCAGTAACCAGCTGTAATATATAAACCAACTGAAGCAGCTACAGTAATTTTACCCGATTTCATTGAACCAAAAATTATCATTATAAGACCTAAAGTAGCTACTATTTCTGATACAAATATATAAACACCATCTCTTGATTTTGTTGATAGCTCAAATATTTGATGTTCAAAAAAGAAGTTAGCTAAAGCTACACCCAACATGCACCCTAAGATTTGAGCAGAAATATAAAAGGGAAGTAATTTTTTTTTTAATTTTCCCGTAATTGTCATTGCAATACTAACAAATGGATTGAAATGAGCGCCTGATACATCAGCAAATACTGTGATTAATACAAATAAGCCTGCACCTGTTGCTATAGTGTTAGCAATTAGCATTACAGCTATATCGTTAGTCAGATTTTCTGCCATTAAGCCTGATCCAACTATGATCATTACTAGAAAGCAACTTCCAATAAATTCTGAAAGAAAATATCTATTTTTATTTTTCATTTACCCAATCTTTAATTTTACTACTTATAATATTGAATGTGTTTCTAATAATTATTTGCTTTTCTTCATTATTTGCACTTTGAAGTTTGGATACAGGATCTTCAATATCCCAATGTATTATTTGTTCCTTTTGAGGCCATATAGGGCACACCTCATTATTTGCGTTATTGCATACGGTAAATACATGATCCATTTTTATTTCATTATTTATAAATTCTTCAAAGTTTTTAGAACTATAGTTGCTTAGATTATAATTTTTGTTTTTCTCTAAAAAACTTTTAACATCTTCATTGATTTTTCCAGATGGATTACTTCCAGCGCTAAAAGCTTTAAATTTATCTGAGTATTCATTATTTATAATGCTTTCAGCTATAATACTTCTTGCAGAATTACCAGTGCATACAAATAAAATATTTTTCATTAAAAAATAATTTTATAAATACCGATTACAAAAAGTGGAATTTGTAATCCAAAATTAGTTAAAATAGCCTTATCCTTTAATAAGAAACCTGAAATTGTCCATCCAACAACACCAAGTCCATGAAAATATATATTTAGTGGATAAATATTAAGATTAGTAAGCAAAATACCAGTTAATACCAAAAATGTGCTGATCCATTTAAGATATTTTTTTAAAAATAACATTCAAAATTTATATGAATGTTATGTTAAAGATTTATTACAAAGAACTTTAATTTAATTTTTTTGAAGTTCGTAGATAGAAACATAATGTTTCTTTTTAGGTAGTGGGATTATTGTTGGAACTTTAGTTAATCTTGGTTTTATTGATTTATTTCCTACAATAATATTTTTATCATAATTTTCTAAATTGACTTCAGGATGAGGGTTTCCATCATTGATTAATGGCCAAGCATCACAAGCTCTATAACCAAATAAAATTAAGGGTCTCGAGTTATTCATTTGGTTGTGTCCTGATCCATGAACTGATCTACAATGAAAAAAAACAACTGTTCCAGCAGTTCCTGTTATAGAAACACTATCTTTAGTTCCTATTTTATTTTTTTTTGTATCTATTTTTCCAACAAAATAATTTTCTTTGCTGTGATGGCTGTATAATTTCTTTTTGTGTGAATTTTTTATTATTTTAAGAGGCCCGTTTTTCTCATAGCAATCATCTAAATATATTCCAACTGTGATTAAATCATCGTTGGTATGAGGGTAAAAAGCCCAATCTTGGTGCCATCCAATTTCACTCCCTTTTTTTTTATTTGGAAGCTTAAAATTTAATTTACCAAGATGAAATCTAACTGTTCCACCTAACAATTTTTTAGCTATGGATATAATTTTTTTATCTCTAGATAATTCATAGAAGATTTTATGCCTGTTCTGAGGGTTATTTAGTCTTAATATTTCTTTATTATTTGATGAGTCTGAATTGTAAACAAAATGGTAATTATTATAGGATTGAGTTCCATTTTCACCATTACCATTTTTTTTCTTTTTCTCTTTTGAAATTACTTCATTGATAATTTTATTTATTTTGTTTATCTTTGTTTGAGAAATGAGGTTTTCTTTAACGATAAATCCATTTTTTTTAAATAAATTTAAGTCTTTCATCAGTCTACTATAATCAAAAATATATAATCTAGACAATAATTTTTTTAATCATAAGTGTTAAATTATGTTGACAATATTATGTTATGTTATAACATAACAATATGTCTAATAAAGAATTAGTCTTTAATATAATTAAAAAATCATCCAAGCATTTAACTGCTTATGAAATATTAGATAAGCTACAAAAAATTAAAAAAACTCAACCAATGACTGTTTATAGAGCTTTGGATAGTTTGATTGAAGAAGAGAGAATACATAAATCAAATCAAACAAAAACTTATATTTTATGTAATCATACTCATGAAGATAATCATAATACAGCTATAGCAATATGTGAGAAATGTGGTGACACAGAAGAACTTAAATCAAATATCTTTTTAGAATTTTTTAAAAAAAACAATATTAAAAAATATGATTTTAATAAATTTAAAATGGAAGTGCTAACAACATGCAAGGAGTGTAATTAATGAAAAAAATAGGTTTTTTATCTTCAGCCATCTACTTATTTAGTTTAACCGCTGTTCAAGCTGCAGAGGGACATTCTCATGAATTACCTGAAATCCTTCATTTTATGGAAGAGCTAATAGAAGAGCACAGTATTTTAAGGGGAGCAACCTTTGGATTTATTCATACTTTAATTCCTTTGATAGGTTTTTATACAGGTTGGAGTATTAATAGATTTCTTAAAATTATCTCAAATGGAGCAATAGCTGGAATTGTTGGAATTGTTTTTGCACATATTATTGCTGACTTTATAGCAGCTTTAGCTGATCCAGATTTACAAAGCGCAGCATTTGGTATTGTGATTGGAGGATTTTTACCTTTATTAGCCGTTCCATTCTTGGAAAAATATGTAACCAAAAGCAAATATCATACTGTTGTAGGTGATCACGAAGATCTAAAAAAGGATTTGAAAACCAAACATAAATAATATTTAATGAATGAGTGACTACTGTAGCACTTACATTAAATGAAATTTATGATTTAGCTAAAAAAACACTCTTAGCTAATGGATGTGATGATGAGACAGCATCAATTTTATCAGATTTAATTAGAAATGCTGAAAGAGATGGTTCTGTATCACACGGTCTATTTAGATTACCAGCATACGTGACCGGTCTTAAAAGCGGAAAAATTAATGGAAAAGGTAAACCTGAGGTTAAAAAAATATCTCCATCAGTAATTAAAGTTGAAGGAAATAATTGTTTAGCACCTGTTGTTTTAAATAAAGGTTTGCCAGAACTAGCTAAAGCTGCAAAAGAAAATGGTGTTGCGGTATTAGCAATAAATAATTCACATCATATGGCCGCTATGTGGCCTGAAACAGAAAAGTTAGCAGAAGAAGGTTTAGTTGCATTTGCTTGCACATCATACAAACCTGCTGTTGCACCTGCAGGAGCAATAAAACCATTATTTGGAACGAACCCAATTTCATTTGCTTGGCCAAGACCTGGAAAAACTCCAGTTGTTTATGATATGGCAACTGCATCGATGGCTATGGGTGAGGTTCAGGTTGCCAAAAGAGAAGGGCATAAAGTTCCGCTTGGAACTGGTTTGACTAAAGATGGAAAAGAAACAACTGATCCAGGTGAAATTGCTGATGGCGGAGTATTATTACCGTTCGGTGGTTACAAAGGTTCTGCAATTGCAATGATGGTTGAATTATTAGCGGGCGCTTTAGTTGGTGACAATTTTAGTTATGAAACAGCTGCTAAAGATAATAATGATGGTGGTCCTCCAAGTGGCGGCGAATTTATATTGGCAATAAGTCCAGATAAAACTTCAGGAACAAACTGGCAAAAACACGCGGAAGAATTTTTTGAGAAGATGAAATCAATGGGTGAAGTAAGATTACCAGGTGAAAGACGTCATAAAAATAGATTGGACACAGGTCCAAGAAATATAAACGAAGAGTTAGTTAATAAAATTAAATCTTTAAGCTAAAGTAATTTCAATAGGAGTGTGGTCAGAGGGTTTTTCTCTTCCACGAGGATCTTTGTTGATATTTATATCTTTAATTTGATCAATTAGTGAATTTGAAACTAAAAAATGATCAATTCTCATGCCATTATTTTTTTGCCAGGCACCTCTCATATAATCCCAAAATGTATATCCTTCTTTCTCTTCATTAAAATATCTATACACATCATTGAAACCTAGATTTATCATCTCTCTAAATTTTTTTCTGATTTCTAACCTATATAAAGCATCATCCTGAAAACTTTTTACATTATAAACATCTTCTGCTGATGGAATTATATTAAAATCACCAGCTAAAATTAAATTTGGATTTTTTTTAGATAAAGTTTTTAGTTGTTTGATTAATTGATCAAGCCAATTTTTTTTGTAATCATATTTTTCAGTATCAACAGGATTTCCATTTGGTGTGTATATATTGATTAATTGAATAGTTTTTTTCTTATATTCAAATTCAGCAGAAATTATTCTTGATTGTTTTAATTTATCTTTAATTAAATCAGTTTTAATATTTTTTAATTTATTTTTAGAAATAATTGCTACACCATTGTAACTTTTTTGACCAAATACGTGGCTTTCATAATCCATTGAAGAAAAATCATCATAAGGAAAATTGATATCCTCGGTTTTGATTTCTTGCATCATTAAAATATCTGGTTTATATTTTAATAAATAACTTTTGATATTTTCAATTCTTGCTCTTACAGAATTGACATTCCAGGATGAAATCAGCATTAAAGTGAGAAAGAAACACCACAACCACAAGAGGATTTTGTTTGTGGGTTAGATATTTTAAATTGTTCACCTATTAACTCAGAAACATAATCAACCTCAGATCCTTTAAGTAAATCTGCAGAAGTTTTATCAATTAAAATATTTTGAAAATTTAAATCGTCATCTTGTTTTGATTTGTCAAAAGTGAATTCGTATTGAAAGCCTGAACAACCACCACCCTTAATAGCGATTCTAAAAAATGAACCTTTGTCTTTTTTTGCTAACAAACTTTCTATTTGTTTTAACGCATTATCTGTAAATTTAATTTCTTTAATCATGTCTCAACACTGATATTACTAATATAATACTTAATTATTTTAATTAAAGGATGAAAAAAGACGTTTCGTTAGGGGTATACAAAAGTAAAGGCAGACTAATTAAGGAAGCTAACTCAAAATATCGATCTCCTTTTCAAAGAGATAGAGATCGTATTATTCATAGTGCATCATTTAGAAGGTTAAAACATAAAACCCAAGTATTTGTTAATACTGAGGGAGATCATTTTAGAACAAGGATTACTCACTCAATAGAAGTTGCTCAAATTGCAAGATCAATAGCTAAATATTTAAAATTAAATGAGGATTTAGCCGAAACTTTAAGTTTAGCACATGATTTAGGCCACACTCCGTTTGGTCATGCTGGAGAAGATGCCTTACATGAATGCATGGTAAATTATGGTGGTTTTGATCACAACCTTCAAACTTTAAGAATAGTTATGTTTTTAGAAAATAAGTATTTTAAATTTAAGGGATTAAATTTAACTATAGAAACGTTAGAAGGTCTTCTTAAACATAACGGACCTGTTGAGGATATTGGTTTAGTTAATAAGTTAATAGGGTTAAAAGCTTTTAAAGATAAAATTAAATATAATTCATTTCCATCTCTTGAAGCTCAAATTTCAGCAATTTCAGATGATATTGCATATAACAATCACGATATTCAAGACGGAATAAAAGCCAACCTTTTTAAAATGGAGGAATTAGTTGAAATAGATTTTTTTAAAAATATTCATAAAAAATATAAAAATAAAATTACTAATAAAAATTACAAAATTGCAATTTATCAAATTATAAGAGACTCAATTGATCTCATGGTTAGAGATTTATTGAGCAATACCCAAAAAAATATTCAAAAACTTAAGGTAAAATCCTCAATAGATGTAGTTAAATCTAATGAGTTAATCGTTTGTTTTTCTAACCAAATTAAGAATGCAGAAAAAGAAATTAAATCTTTCTTAAGAGACAAAATGTACGACAACAAGTCAGTATTGAAAAAAAATCATAAAGGTAAATTAATAATTAAGAAATTGTTTAAAATAATTAAATCAAATCCAAGAAAATTTTTGTCCAAAGATCAATTGACTAAAGACAAATATAGAGCTATTTCAGATTTTATATCTGGTATGACTGATAGATATGCAATTAACCTTTATAACGATAATAAATGAATATTTTTGAATTATATTTAGATAAAATTAAATCTGTTATCGTTGATTTGAATAAAAATAATAAACTAGAAATACCAGAGAATTTTAATGGTATTAATGCAGAAATACCTCCACCAAAATTTGATTGTGATATTTCAACAAATGTTGCGATGGTTTTATCAAAAATCAATAAAACTTCACCATTACAGCTCGCAGAAAAACTTGCTCCCGAAATTAAAAATAATGACAGTGAAATTGAAACAATATCTGTAGCCAAACCAGGATTTATTAATATTAAATTTAAACCATCTTATTGGTCAAATTTTATTAAAAATATCACAGATAATGCAGATAGTTTTGGAATAAATGACAAAGAGAAAAAAAATAATTATTTAGTAGAGTTTGTTTCAGCAAACCCGACAGGTCCTTTACATGTAGGACATTGTAGAGGTGCTATTCTAGGTGATGTTATCTCTAATGTTTTAATTTTTAATAAACACAAAGTTACAAAAGAATATTATGTGAATGATTATGGTAACCAAATTATAAATTTTACTAAATCAGTATATTTTAGAATTAGAGAAGTTCATTTTAAAGAAACATTTCCTAAGGATAATCCTGATTTGTATCCTGGGGATTATCTAATTGATTTTGCAAAAAATATAATTTCAAATAATTCAGATCTTAAATTTGATAATTTTGATGAAATTAGAGATAAATTAACAGTCTTATCAATAGAGCAGGCGCTTCTGCTTATCAAAAACAATCTTAATAGCTTGGGTATTAAACATGATAATTTTGTAAGTGAAAAAAATATCGTATTAAACAATGAAGTTGAAAATGTAATAGATTTTTTAGAAAAAAATAACTTTATTTATAAAGGAAAAATCAAAGCCCCCGCTGGTGAAGATAACAAAGATTGGGTTGAAAGAGAGCAATTATTATTTAAATCAACAGAATTTGGTGACGATAAAGATCGTGCACTTCAAAAATCTGATGGCACATGGACTTATTTTGCAAGTGACGTTGCTTATCATAAAAATAAAGTTGATAGAAATTTTGATTACTTAATCAATATTCTTGGAGCAGATCATGCAGGTTATATAAAACGGATTACCTCCTCGGTTGAAGCACTGTCTGGAAAAAAAGATACATTAATTTGTAAAATTAGTCAGTTAGTAAAATTAATAAAAGATAACAAGCCTTTTAAAATGTCTAAAAGAAAAGGGGATTACATTACGGTTGATGATTTGATTGAAGAAGTTGGAAAAGATGCAACAAGATTTATTATGCTTAACAGAAGTAGTGATGTTGAATTAGATTTTGATTTCGATGCAGTCAAAGAAAAATCTAAAGACAATCCATTATATTATGTTCAATATTGTTATGCTAGAATTTCATCTGTATTTAGACATATAGATAAAGACTTAAATTCAAAAATTGAATTAAATGATTTCAATTTTGAATATTCTAATGATGAAATTAAAATTTTAAAAAAATTATCTGAGTGGCCAAAATGTATAGATTCTGCAAGCACAAAATTAGAACCACATAGAATACCTGTATACTTATACGATCTTGCATCGGAATTTCACTCGTATTGGAATTTAGGAAAACAATTTCCAGAAAAAAGGTTCATTAATGATCAAAAAACAGTTTCACCAGATAAATTGATATTTTTGAAAGCTATTTCTAATGTTATTAAAACAGGTATGGATATTGTTGGTGTTGATACACCCAATCAAATGTAATGCTTAAAGAAATAAAGTACTTAATATTTGTTTCAGTAATACTTTTATTTATTTTTTTTACAGGCAAATATTATTTTTCTGATGAACACAAAAAAAAATCATATAGATCTCATCAAAATATTGATGAGAAAATAAAATTATACTCAAAAAATTTACCAGTTTTAGAGAATGATACTCAAAATGTAATTGAGTATGTTAAGCAAACAAACAAAAAGAAAAAGAAAAAATTTAATTTTTGGAAATTATTAGATAATGATAAGTAAAAGAAAATCTTTTATAGTTGGTTTAAAATCAACAAAGTTATCTAAAAATGAAATTTTATTTCTAAAAAAATATAAACCTTGGGGAATTATCCTATTTACTAGAAATATTACATCTTTTGATCAAGTTAAAAAATTAACCTCTAGCATTAGAAAAATTTTTAAGGATAAAAAATATCCAATCATGATTGATCAAGAAGGAGGAAGAGTAAACAGACTAAAAAATTTAATTTCCTTTGATAATATGACATCTGAATATTTTGGAGATTTGTTTAGTAGAGATAAAAAAAAATTTGAAATCGTTTATAAGTTATTTGTAGATAAGACCTCTTATTTATTGAATTTAATTGGTGTGAATATCAATACTGTTCCAGTTTTAGACCTTAGAATTAATGGTGCAAGCAAAGTAATTGGTGATCGATCTTATTCAAAAAATAAAAAAATTGTCTCTAAATTAGGTGATATTTGTATTGAATTATTTCAAAATAACTCAATAGGAACTGTAATAAAGCATATACCTGGTCATGGTTTAGCAAAAGTCGACAGTCATTATTCAACACCGATTATTAATAAAACATATGGATATCTTCTCAAAAACGATTTTTGGACATTCAAAAAGAAGAAATGTTTATTTGCAATGACAGGTCATGTTGTTTATTCAAAAATTGATAAAAATAACACCGCCACTCACTCTAAAAAAATAATTAATATTATTAGGAAAAATATAGGATTTAAGAATATTTTAATTTCAGATGACTTATCAATGAAGAGTTTAAGTGATGATTTAAAAATTAATACTATTAATTTATTCAGTGCAGGTTGTAATATAGCGCTTCATTGCAATGGAAATATGAAAGAAATGAAGATAGTTGCAGAAAATTCACCAAAAGTGAATAGTTTTATTGTTAAAAAAACATCTCAATTTTATAAAATTTTAAGTTAATATCTTTTCATGTCAGCCACTGATTCTGAATTATTTAATGTCGATATAAATAATTATAATGGACCATTAGATGTACTTTTAGATTTAGCAAAAGCTCAAAAAGTTGATCTAGAAGAAATATCTATAACCAAGTTAGCAGATCAATTTCATGAGTATATTACTCATGAAAAAAACTTAAATTTAGAAATTGCTTCTGAATATCTTTTAATGGCTACGTGGTTAGCCTATTTAAAATCAAAATTACTTTTACCTGGTACTCCAGAAGAAGAATTTAAAGTTCAAGAAGTTGCAGAAAAGTTAAAATTACAGCTAAAAAAATTAGAATTAATTAGATTATTATCCGAACAAATGCTTAAGAGAAAAAGATTAGGTAGAGAAATAAGAACAAGAGGTATGAAAGGAAATATTAGATCAATTTATAGCACGGAATATAACTTAAGTTTATTTGAGCTAATGAAAGCTTACTCAACAATAATAATGACTAAAGATTTTCAAAAAATGAATATTCCAAAACTTCCTGTGTTCACAACAGAAGATGGGATCAAAACAATTAGAGAATTTTTTGGTAAACTATTTGAATGGAAAAAATTGGACGATTTAATACCAAGTAATTTTAAAAGTGGTTCAAAATACAAGAAAACTGGTAAAGCAGGAATATTTGCTGGATCATTAGAATTAGTTAAAGAAGGAAATTTATCAATTAAACAAGATAAATTGTTTGATGAAATATATATAAAGGAAATAAATGATTAAAAAAGCAAAAGCTTCAAAAGATAATGTTTTAAAATTTCCATCAAAATTATCGGATTTAGATAAAGAAATAGAAGCAATTATTTTTGCAGCAGCTGAGCCTTTAGATGTAGATACTATAGAAAGTAAAGTTTCTAAAAAAGGCAACGTTCCAGAGTCTTTGGAAAAATTAAAGCAAGAATATTCAAATAGAGGAATTAATTTAATTTGTATAAAAGATAAGTGGTCTTTTAGAACATCACCAAATTTATCAAATTTGATGTCCCAAGAGAAAACTGTTGAAAAGAAACTATCTAGAGCTGCGGTAGAAACTTTGGCTATAATTGTTTATCATCAGCCGGTTACTAGAGCTGAAATTGAAGAAATAAGGGGAGTTGCTTTTGGTACTAATACTTTAGAGATATTAATGGAATTAAATTGGGTAAAACCAGGAGGTCGAAAAGATGTTCCCGGTAGACCAATTCAATACATAACTACTGATGATTTTTTAAGTCACTTCAACATACAAAAATTATCTGATCTTCCAACAATTGATGAATTGGGTGCTGCTGGTTTAATTGATAGTTCAAGCGTTGATAATGCTATTTTTGGAACTGGAAAGTTTTACAAAGAAAAGCAAGAAGAGAAAAAAGAGGATATTTATTCCAATATAGATGAAATGCTAAACAGCACTCTAGAACCCGAAGAGAAAGATTAATAAAAAAGTAACTTTCAAAATAACCTTAAAAAGGTTATAAGTTTTTCATGAGTATAGGAATTTGGCAAATAGCTATTGTAGTTATATTAGTTGTTTTATTGTTTGGAAGAGGAAAGATTTCAAGCTTAATGGGTGATGTAGCTAAAGGAATTAAAAGTTTCAAAAAAGGAATGGCATCAGACGTAACAGACGACACAGAGCCAAAAAATATATCTGACGATAACAAAGACTCGGATAACAAAAACTAATTTAAATGCCTACTATCGGTTGGTTTGAAATTTTAATTGTTGTTGCTATTGCTATAATAGTTCTTGGTCCAAAGGATTTTCCAGTAATGTTAAAAAAAGCAGGGTCGTGGATCGGATCAGCAAAAAGATACGTTAACAACATTCAAAATGAAGTTTCAAATCTAGAGATAGATGAAGAAAAAATTGATAACGAAATAAAAAAAGAAATTAAAAAAGATGAGTAATGAAGATCAGGAAGGTGGGTTTGTAAGTCACCTTACAGAATTAAGAAAAAGATTGATAAATAGCTTTATCTTTTTATTTATCTTTTTTGTAATTTGTTACTTATTTGCTGAACATATCTATGGTTTCCTTGTTGATCCATTTGCAAGAGCTGTAAAAGAAGATGGCTCTGATAGAAGATTGATATTTACAGCTTTACAAGAGACCTTTTTAACATATCTTAAAGTATCATTCTTCACAGCTTTTTTTGTTACATGTCCATTTATCTTGATGCAAATTTGGAAATTTATTGCACCTGGTTTGTACAAACATGAAAAGGTAGCAATTCTGCCTTACCTTATATTAACACCAATATTATTTTTTTTAGGAGGGATGCTGGTTTATTATTTGATAATGCCACTTGCGATTAAATTTTTTCTTTCATTTGAAAGTACAGGTCTTTCTACAAATTTACCAATCCAATTAGAGGCTAAAGTTAATGAATATTTATCACTAGTTATGAAATTAATTTTTGCTTTTGGTATCAGTTTTCAGTTACCAGTTGTTTTAAGTTTATTAGCAAGAATTGGAATAGTTGATAGTCAGTTTTTAAAAGAGAGAAGAAAATATGTAGTTGTTATTATATTTGCAGCAGCTGCATTGTTAACACCACCAGATCCAATAACTCAAATAGGCTTAGCAATACCTTTATTAATTCTATATGAATTATCAATATTTTCAGTAAAATTTATAGAAAATAAAAATTTACAAAAAGAAGATGCATAACATTAAAGAAATACGAAAAGATTTTTCTAAATTTCAAAAATCTCTTGAAAAAAGAAACTTAGACGTAGATTTTGAAAAAATACAAAAATTAGATGAACAAAATAGAAATTTAATTCAAAAAAAAGAAAGTTTAGAAAAAGAAAAAAAAGATATTTCTAAATCAAAAGATGAGAGCTTGTTTAAGAAATCTAAAGAAATTAGCAAGGAACTCGACAAAATTGTAGAAGATCAAAAACAAATTAAGTTTGATTTAGATAGTATACTGTCTAGCATACCTAATATACCGCATGAAGATGTTCCAAATGGTAAAGACGAAAATGATAACAAAGAAATATTGAAATCAGGAGAGATACCTAATTTAGAATTTAAACCTAAAACACATTACGAATTAGGTGAAAAACTAAATATGCTTGATTTTGATTTAGCTACAAAA
Source organism: Candidatus Pelagibacter sp. HIMB1715 (assembly GCF_052047595.1). Taxonomy (NCBI): domain Bacteria; kingdom Pseudomonadati; phylum Pseudomonadota; class Alphaproteobacteria; order Candidatus Pelagibacterales; family Candidatus Pelagibacteraceae; genus Candidatus Pelagibacter; species Candidatus Pelagibacter sp. HIMB1715. Next base: position 26,991 of record NZ_JBNAJY010000011.1, read on the forward strand.
ACTACTGGTTCAAGATTTGTATTTGTGAAAGATAAATTGGCTCTTTTAGAGAGAGCAATATCAAATTTTATGCTTGATACACATATTCATCAAAATGGTTATCAGGAGATATCACCACCATTAATGGCATCAGAAAGCACTATGTACGGCACCGGACAGTTGCCAAAATTTGAAAATGACCAATTTGAAATTAAATTTGACGAAGGTTCAGATAGAAAATTTTTGATACCAACAGCAGAGGTGATTTTAACCAATATTGTTAAAGATAAAATGATTGATCTTAATAATTTACCAATGAGATTTGTTGCTTCAACACCTTGTTTTAGAAAAGAAGCTGGAAGTTATGGAAAGGATACAAGGGGTATGATTAGACAGCATCAATTTTACAAAGTTGAAATGGTAAGCATTGTTGAGAATGAAAAATGTTTAGAAGAATTAGAGAGAATGACAAATTGTGCTACCGACATACTAGATAAATTAGAGTTACCTTATCGAAAAGTAATTTTATGTTCAGGTGATATGGGTTTTAGCGCAGAGAAGACCTATGATATTGAGGTATGGTTACCATCAGAAAATAAATATAGAGAAATATCATCATGTTCGTCTTGTTCAACTTTTCAAGCACAGCGTATGAAGGCAAGATATAAAAACAATAATAAGGAAAACGTATTTGCAGGTACTTTGAATGGAAGTGGTTTAGCTGTTGGAAGAACTCTGATTGCAATTATGGAAAACTATCAGCAAAAAGATGGTTCTATTATAATTCCTAAAGTTCTAAGACCTTATATGAACAATATGGAATTGATTTCCAACAATTAAAGTTGTTTTAATTAGTTAGATGGTATAAGAATGCCATAATTTAAAGGAGATTTATGGAAGGTTCAGGAATAGGTCAATTTATACCGCTAATTTTAATTTTTGTTATTTTTTATTTTTTCTTAATCAGACCACAGCAAAAAAAAGTTAAAGAGCATAAAGCGATGGTCGAAGGTTTAAAGAGAGGTGATAAAGTAGTCACTTCAGGTGGAATAACAGGAAGAGTAGAAAGATTAATTGATAACGACAAAGTAGAAGTTGAAATAGCTGAAAATGTTAAAGTAGAAATTGTTAAAGCTACAGGTATTCAAAGTCTCTTAAACAATACTCCAGAAGTTAAAAAATAATCAATTAAGATAAGTGCTTTATTTTTCTAAACTAAGAATCTTATTTGTAACTATATTTTCTTTATTATTTATTTTAATTGCGTCATCAAATTTATTTAAGTTCGATGATAGTTTTTTTAATAAGAAAATAAACCTTGGTTTAGATTTACAAGGTGGTTCTTACCTTTTACTTGAAATTGATAATGAGCCTGTAATTGAACAAAAATTACAAAATTTAACAACCACTATTAGAAATTATTTCAAAGAGAAAAATATCAAAATTAATAATATTAAAATTGATAATCAAAATATTTTTTTCAATGTTGCTGATTTAGACAAACAAGCAGTACTAGATGTGTTTCAAGATGAAAACAGTGATCTAAATCCTTATTACCCAAGATTTAAATCACACCAACTTGACATCGAAGATAATGGTATTAATTTAAAAGTAAGTTTTTCAAGACAAGGCATAATCAATCTTAAAACATCATCACAAGATCAAGCTATAGAAATTGTAAGAAGAAGGGTAGATGAAGTCGGTACTAACGAACCAAATATTTTAAAAAGAGGAAATGATAGAATACTTGTTGAACTTCCGGGTCTAGATGACCCTCAAAGAATTAAATCACTATTGGGAAAAACTGCAAATCTTACATTTAGATTTGTAACTAATGATGAAAGTGACAGATTTGGTGTTGAGAAGTTAAAATTTGAAGATGGCTTAGAAGAGGCAACAGTAAGCAAAAGAATAATCATCAGTGGTGAAAATCTATTAGATGCACAACCAAAAATGGACACTCAAAACAATCAAACTATTGTGTCATTTACATTAGATAGAGTTGGTGCCAAAAGATTTGGTAAAGCAACATCTACTGGTATTGGAAAACAATTAGCCATTGTTTTAGATGGAAAAATAATTAGCGCACCTGTTGTTAGAGATACAATAGCAAGTGGGTCTGGTCAAATCAGTGGTGGATTTACTTTCCAAAGTGCTACAGATTTAGCTTTATTATTAAGATCTGGAGCTTTGCCGGCTCCATTAGAGATTATTGAGGAAAGAACTGTAGGACCTGATCTTGGTCAAGATTCGATTAATGCAGGAATGATTGCTTTAGCTATAGGTTTTTTATTAGTTATTATTTTTATGTTTGTTAAATACAAAGTTTTTGGACTAATCACTAACGTAACATTAATAATTAATTTATTTTTATTACTTGGTATTTTAACTTTATTTGAAGCAACACTAACTCTTCCAGGTATAGCAGGGATAATTTTAACCGTTGGTATGGCTGTTGATGCAAATGTTTTAATCTTTGAGAGAATTAAGGAAGAACTTAAAGATGAAAGTAATAATATTTTAGCTTTTGATGGTGGTTACACAAAATCAAGAACTGCAATTATTGATGCAAATATTACCACTTTATTAGCAGCTATAATTTTATTTTTTATGGGGTCTGGTCCAGTAAAAGGATTTGCTGTTACTCTAGGTGTAGGAATATTTACAACTCTATTTTCAGTTTATTTTATAGCAAGATTGTTCACTAGTCTTTATGTGACAAGAAATAAAAATAAGGAAAAACTAATCTAATGATAGCCTTTAATAAATACTATAATCACTTTAACATACTATCTATACTTTTAATTACAGCATCACTTTTATTACTAATTTTTAAAGGTTTAAATTACGGTATAGACTTTAAAGGTGGAACATTAATTGAACTAAGGTCATCAGATAGCAAAATTAGCGTAAGTTCGTTGAGAGATAAATTTAATCAAATGGATTTAGGTGATGTTTCTGTTAAAAAATTTGGAAATGATACTGATTTTCTAATTAAATTTGAAAATAAAGATAATAAAAAAAATATTATTGAAGAAATTAAAAAGGATTTAGATAGTTCTTTTGGAAATAACTATGACTTTAGAAGAGTTGAAAACGTAGGTCCTAAAGTAAGCGCTGAATTGCTTAAAGCTGGTGTAATTGCTATTTCTTTATCTCTGGCTGTAATGCTAATTTATATTTGGATACGTTTTGAATGGCAATTTAGTTTAGGTGCTATTTTGGCTTTATTTCATGATGTAATTGTTACATTGGGAATTTTTTCATTATTTAGTCTTGAAATTAATTTATCAATTATTGCAGCTGTTCTAACAATTGTTGGTTATTCAATGAACGATACGGTTGTAATTTTTGATCGTGTTAGAGAAAATTTGAGAAAATATTCAGACATTAAAATTTTTGAATTAACAAATATTTCAATTAACGAAACTTTATCCAGAACAATAATAACCTCAGCTACAACATTGTTAGCTTTATTAGCAATATTCTTTTTTGGTGGTGAAATTTTAAAAGGTTTTTCTTTAGCAATGATACTTGGTGTTGTGTTTGGAACTTATTCTTCGATTTATATAGCTAATACAGTTTTAGTGAGATTAAGAGTATCACAGAAAACAGTCTTAAGAGAAGACGATAGTAAAACAGTTTAATATAAGTTTTGAGCAGCTACCATTGAAAGTAACATTGGTAGAGATAAAAGTGTGTTTGTTCTTGAAAATAACATTGCAGTTTTAGCAGACTTAGCTTTTGTTTCTGGATCAGCTTCAACTATTCCTAAAGCTCTTTTTTGGTTTGGCCAAATCATAAACCAAACATTAAAAGCCATTACAATTCCTAACCACATACCAATTCCTATTGCTGTATGTTTTGGAACACCAGATCCAATGCTAAAAGTCATAGCATCATGTAAATATCCATTTAACAAAGCTAGAATTAATCCTGAAAGAACAGTAAACGCAGCTGCCCATCTAAAATAAAATAATGCAGCAGGAGCAATTACTTTTCCAATAGCAGGTTTTTGTTCATCAGGTATTTTTCCCATATTTGGAATTTGAACAAAATTAAAATACCACAATAACCCTATCCACATTATTGCAACAACAACATGAATGTATCTAAATAACCAGCTCCAAAAAAGAGTATCGAATGCAATACCATCATTTAAATAGGAAAGACCTAAAAACAATATGATTGCTAATGCAAGCGATGCATGAATTGTTTTAGATAGTGATGATAATAAACTGCTCATGATTCTTAATTAATATACACTAAATTTAGATTTTTTATAAGTTTTTATATTTAGTACAAAAGAGGTTTTAAAAACTGGCCTGTGTAGCTTTCTTTTACTTTGCAAACTTCTTCAGGTTTACCTTCAGCAACAATTTTACCACCTTTAACACCGCCCTCAGGACCCATATCAACTATATGATCAGCTGTTTTTATAACATCTAAGTTATGCTCTATTACAACTACTGTGTTTCCTAATTTTACGAAGGTGTGAAGAATTTCTAGTAATTTTTTAATATCGTGCTGATGTAGTCCAGTAGTTGGTTCGTCTAATATGTACATAGTTCTACCAGTTGATCTTTTTGATAATTCCTTAGCTAGTTTAATCCTTTGTGCTTCACCACCTGATAGTGTAGTGGCCTGTTGTCCAATTTTAATGTAACCAAGTCCAACTTTTTTTAAGGTTAATAATTTAGATTTAATATTTGAAATGTTTTCAAAATATTCACAACCTTCATCAACAGACATATCTAAAACATCAGCTATACTTTTTCCTTTAAACTTAATCTCTAAAGTTTCTCTGTTGTATCTCGTTCCTTTACACTCATCACACTGAATATAAACATCTGGTAAAAAATGCATTTCATAAGTAATAACTCCATCACCTTCACACGCTTCACATCTACCACCCTTAACATTAAATGAAAACCTTCCTGGCTTATAACCTCTAGTTTTAGACTCAGGCAAACTAGTAAACCAATCTCTTATAGGACCAAAAGCTCCAGTATATGTTGCTGGGTTAGATCTTGGAGTTCTGCCAATAGGGGATTGATCTATATCAATAATCTTATCAATTAATTCCACACCTTTGTAACCTTTAAATGCTTTTGGAGTTTTTCTAGCTTTATTATTAAGTGTTAAGTTTAATGCATGGAATAACGTTTGTAATACTAATGTAGATTTACCACTACCCGAAACTCCTGTTACACAAGTAAATGTTCCTGTAGGAATTTTAAGATTAACATTGTTTAAATTATTTCCACTAGCACCATTTATTTCTACAAATCTACCATTCTTTGCCAATCGTCTAGTTTTAGGAATTTCAATTTTTTGTTTATTTGCAAGATACTGTCCCGTTATACTCTTCTTATCCTTTTTAAGTTCTTCATAAGTTCCTTGAGCTGTTATTTGACCACCATTCGTTCCTGCTTCAGGGCCAAGATCAATAATATGATCTGCATTTTCCATTGTTTCAGTATCATGCTCAACCACAATTACTGTATTTCCAAGATCTCTTAATCTTTTTAATGCATTAATTAATTTAACATTATCTTTTTGATGTAAACCAATTGATGGTTCATCTAAAACATACAATACTCCAGTCAAACCAGATCCAATTTGCGATGCCAATCTAATTCTTTGAGCTTCTCCACCTGATAAAGTTCCAGACTCTCTTGAAAGTGTTAAATAATCTAAACCAACGTTAAGTAAGAAATTTAATCTTTCATTTATTTCTTTTAGGACATGCTCTGCAATTTTAAATTGCCTTTTATCCAAATTGTTTTCTAAGCTTTTAAACCATTCGGCGGCATCATGAATTGATTTTTTAGTAACCTCACTAATATTTAAATCATTAATCTTAACACATAATGCTTCTTCTTTAAGTCTATCACCATTACAAGCTTCACATGCAGTATCAGATTGATATTCGGCTATTGCTTCTCTTTTCCATTCACTATCAGATTCCAAGAAACGTCTTTCAAGATTATTAATTACACCTTCAAAAGTTTTTTTATATGAATATTTTTCATATCCATCATCATAATTAAATTTAATTTCGTCCTCATCTGAACCATATAAAATTATATCTTTTATTTTTTTTGGAAGTTTTTTCCATTTTTCATCAAGAGAAAATTCATAATGTTTTGCAAGTGAAGCTAATGTTTGGGCATAATATAAAGTTGTCGATTTGGCCCATGGTTCAATTGCCCCATCTGCTAAACTTTTTCGCTCATCAGGCACTACTAAATTTGGATCTACATTTAATTTCATTCCTATACCTTCACATTCTTCACAAGCACCATAGGGACTATTAAATGAAAACAATCTCGGTTCTATTTCTTCGATAGTAAAACCACTTTCTGGACAGGCAAACTTTGTTGAGTAAATTAATTTTTCAATTTTTCTAAATTTTTGAGGAAGTGTTTCATCTTCGTATTCAACAAAAACTAATCCATTAGCTAAATTTACAGCTGTTTCTACACTTTCAGCCAATCTGTTTCCAAGTTTTGAATTAAGTACAATTCTATCAACTAGAATTGAAATATCGTGTTTTAATTTTTTATCAAGGTTAGGAGATTTTTCTATGTCGTATAATACATTATCAATCTTTATTTTTCTAAATCCACGTCTCTTATAGCTTAAAATATCTTTTTTATATTCACCCTTACGACCTCTAACTACTGGAGCATAAATATAAATTGTAGATTTTTTTGGTAATTTTTTAATTAAATCAACAATTTGAGTAATTGTTTGAGAGGTTATTGGCTTACCTGTAAAAGGAGAGTAGGGAATACCTGCTCTTGCATAGAGTACCCTCATATAATCATAAATTTCTGTAACAGTTGCAACAGTTGATCTGGGATTTTTTGAAGTGTTTTTTTGCTCAATTGCTATAGCAGGACTTAAGCCTTCAATTAAATCAACATTTGGCTTTTTCATTTTATCTAAAAACTGACGAGCATAAGCAGATAAACTTTCAACATATCTTCTTTGACCCTCAGCGTAGATGGTATCAAAAGCTAATGAAGATTTTCCTGATCCAGACAAACCTGTTATCACTACAAATTTATCTTTTGGAATCTCTACAGTCACATTCTTCAAATTATGTTCTTTAGCGCCCTTAATAACTATCTTTTTCATCATATTTTTAGTTGCTTTGAGTCAATAAAATTAATATTCAGAAGAATTGTGATATAAATCTTATTAATTAATTTAACAAATAGTAAAATATTATGGCTGGAAGTTTAAATAAAGTATTATTAATTGGTCGTTTGGGCGCAGACCCTGAAATTAAACAAATGGTAAATGGCAAGAGTGTAGCTAGATTAAGTCTTGCAACCAGTCAAACATGGAAAGATAAAAATACTGGTGAAAGAAAAGAAAAAACTGAATGGCACCGTATAGTTGTATTCAATGAAGGATTGGTAAATGTTGTTCAACAATATTTAAAAAAAGGTGCTCAAGTTTATGTAGAGGGACAACTGACAACACGTAAATGGAAAGATGAACAATCTGGCCAGGATAAGTATTCAACAGAAATTGTCATACAAGGTTACAATTCTTCACTTACAATGTTAGGTGGAGGAAATACAGGTGGTGGAATTCAGAATGACACAACTCAACAAAATAATATTGAGGTCTCTTCTCAAGTGTCAAATGATATGGATGACGAAATACCATTTTAATTTCTATGCAAAAAACTGAAGAACCAAAAGATAAGAATATTAATCTAATCTCTATGCATGACGAGATGAGCTCGTCTTATTTGTCATATGCAATGAGTGTTATTGTAAGTCGTGCATTACCTGATGTACGAGATGGATTAAAACCAGTTCACAGAAGAATTCTTTATGCAATGTACAAGGGTGGTTATGATTGGTCTAAACAATTTAGAAAATCAGCAAGAATTGTCGGGGATGTAATTGGTAAATATCACCCTCATGGTGACCAATCAGTATATGATGCTTTAGTTAGGATGGTTCAAGATTTTTCAATGAGCTTACCTTTAGTTCAAGGACAAGGTAATTTTGGATCCATAGATGGTGATCCAGCTGCTGCTATGAGGTATACCGAAACAAGATTATCAAAAGTTTCACAATATTTGATTGATGATATCGAAAAAAATACGATTAGTTTTAAAAGTAATTATGATGAAACAGAGAAAGAACCTAGCGTATTACCTGCGCAATTTCCAAATTTGTTAGTTAATGGAGCTGGAGGTATAGCTGTTGGAATGGCAACCAGTATTCCTCCTCATAATCTTGGTGAGATAATTGATGGTACTTTAGCCTTAATAGAAAACAAAGATATTAAAATAAAAGAACTAATGAAACATATTCCAGGACCAGATTTTCCAACTGGAGGAGTAATAATCGGCAAAGATATAATTAAACAAGGTTACAACAATGGTAGAGGCTCATTTAAAATTAGAGGTGAAGTATCAGTTGAAAGCTTAAAGAATGGTAGAGATAGATTAGTAATTACTTCAATTCCATACCAAGTAAATAAAGCTGTACTAAATGAAAGAATTGCACAATTAGTTAGAGAAAAAAAAATAGAAGGTATTAAAGATATAAGAGATGAATCTAATAGAGAAGGTATAAGAGTTGCTATAGATTTAAGAAATGGTGTTGAGCCAGAAACAATTAAAAGACAACTTTACAAAAATACTCAAATAGAGAGCTCTTTTGGTTTTAACACTTTAGCTATAGTAGAAGGGAAACCAAAAACATGTACATTAAAAGAATTTCTTTCTAATTTTTTATCTTTTAGAGAAGATGTAGTAATCAAAAAAACAAAATTTGATCTTCAAAAAGCGGAGGAAAGAGCTCATATCTTAATAGGTCTATCTGTTGCAGTAGAAAACTTAGATAAAATTATAAAAATAATTAGATCTTCCAAAACACCAGAGGATGCAAAAAATGCTATTCTTAAAACTAAATGGAAAATAAACAAATCGCAAAAGTTAATTTCTTTAGTAGAGGGAAAAAAGGGTAAAAATATTTATTCTTTATCTGAACCACAAGTATTAGCTATCTTAGAATTAAGATTACAGAAATTAACAGCTCTTGGTATCAATGAAATTGAAGTTGAGATTAAAAAATTAGCTGAATTAATTGCAAAATATAAAAAAATTATATCATCTAAAAAAGAGCTTTTGAGAGTAATAAGCGAAGAATTAAAAAATATTAAAGAAAAATTTGGTGTTCCTAGAAGAACTAAAATTATTGATGCGGTATTAAATTACGACATCGAGGAAACAATCCAAAAACAATCTGTAATTATTACAGTAACTTTGCAAGGATACATTAAAAGAGGCTCATTAAATAATGTGAAACAACAAAAAAGGGGTGGAAAAGGTAAATCTGGAATTACTACCAGAGATCAAGACTCTGTAATACAAACTCTTTCAGTAAATACGCATACATCAGTCTTATTTTTTTCTACAGAAGGACTTGTTTATAAAATTAAAGCTTGGAAAATACCTGAGGGATCATCGATTTCAAAAGGTAAATCCTTATTCAATATTCTTCCACTAAAGAGCCATCAATCCATTAGTTCAATTATGCCAATGCCTGATGAAGATACAGATTCAAAAAAGTATCAAATTATTTTTGCAACTGCACAAGGTAAAGTTAGAAAAAATAGTTTAGAAGATTTTTCTTCCATCAATGCTTCAGGAAAAATTGCAATGAAACTTGATAACAACGATAAAATTGTTGGAGTAAAAATTTGTAAAGATGACCAAGATATAATTCTAAGTACTAGATTTGGTAAATGTATCCGTTTTGAAGCTAGAAAACTAAGAGTATTTAAGGGAAGATCTTCAAAAGGAATTAAAGGAATTGAACTCGCATCTGGTGATCAAATTGTTTCATTGTCTGTAATTGATAATGATAAATTAAATAAAAATGGAACAAAATCAAAAAATGAAAAATCAGAATTAAAAGCAAAAGAAAAATTTGTATTAGCAATAAGTGAAAACGGTTATGGTAAAAAGACTTCTCATATAGACTATAGAGTTACCAATAGAGGAGGAAAGGGTATTATAGGAATTATAAATTCTCCAAGAAATGGAAATATAACTTCATCTTTTCCTGTATTTGAAGGGGATGAAATTTTAATATCTACAAATAAAGGAAGAGTTATTAGAGTTGCAGTGAAAGAAATAAGAACCGCTAGTAGAAATACTCAAGGTGTAAGAATTATAAAATTATCTGGTGATGAAAAAGTGGTGTCTGCAATTAAAATAGATGATAATTTAATTTAATGAGTAAAATTGCTATTTATCCAGGAACTTTTGATCCAATTACTTATGGTCATATAGATGTTATTAAAAAAGCACTAAAACTTTTTGATAAGATAGTAGTTGGTGTTTCGGACGTAAGTAATAAAAATTATTTATTTTCATCAGAGGAAAGAATAGAAATTGTTAATAAAGCTTTATTTAAGGATTTAAAATTAAATAAAAAAAAAATTATAGTTGTTTCCTTTGGTTCACTAACTACAGATTTGTGCAAAAAATATAAATCAAATATCATATTACGTGGCTTAAGAGCTGTATCTGATTTTGAATATGAATTTCAACTTGCAGGAATGAATAGAAAACTCAACCAAAATATTGAGACAATTTTTTTAATGTCAGATGTAGAGAATCAAATCATTTCCTCAAGGTTTGTTAAAGAAATTGTAAAATTAAATGGAAATATTAAAAAATTTACTACCAAAAGCACAATAAAATCTTTAAAAGAAAAATATGAATAGAATTTTATCATACATATTTATTTTATTTTTTATTAGTGCAAATCAATTAATAGCTGAGGAGAATATAATGATTTTAAAACTAAAAGATGGTGATGTAAAAATTGAATTATTTGAAGACGTGGCACCAAACCATGTCAAAAGAATTAAAGAATTAGCTAACAGTGGAAAATATGACAACGTTGTATTTCATAGAGTGATAGATGGTTTTATGGCTCAAACAGGTGATGTTAAATTTGGAAATTCAGAGTCTAAGGAATTTGACTTAAGAAGAGCAGGTATGGGTGGATCTGATATGCCTGATTTAGAGCAAGAATTTAATAGTTTACCTCATGACAGAGGCACATTATCTATGGCTAGAGCTCAAGATCCAAATAGCGCAAATAGCCAGTTTTTTATTTGCTTTCAACCAGCTCCTTTTTTAGACAGACAGTATACTGTTTTTGGTAAAGTTGTTGAAGGAATGGAGTTTGTAGATAAAATTAAAAGAGGTGACCAAAATAATAATGGCGCAGTAACAGATCCTGATAAAATTATAAGCTTTAAATCTTTGTAAAATATTAAATGGCATTAAAAAATTTTGCCTTTAAAGTTTTAAACAAAGACAAATTTGCTAGACGTGGTGTTATAGAAACTCATAGAGGTGAGGTTAATACACCAGCATTTATGCCTGTTGGTACACAAGCAACAGTTAAAGCTTGTACAATCGATGATATAAAGAAAACTGGATCAGAAATAATACTATCTAACACATATCATTTAATGATCCGTCCTGGAGTGGAAAGAGTTGAGTCAGCAGGTGGTTTACATGAGTTCATGAATTGTGATTTGCCAATACTTACAGACTCAGGTGGTTTTCAAGTAATGTCTCTATCAAAGTTAAATAAAATAGATCGCGAAAAAGGGGCCATATTTAATTCACATGTCGATGGAAAAAAATTTTATTTAAGTCCTGAAGAAAGTATTAGGATTCAATTGGGTTTAAACTCAGATATTGTAATGATAATGGATGAGTGTCCAAAAAAAACTGAAGATTATAATTTAATAGAAAAATCTATGGATCTATCTTTGTATTGGGCTGAAAGATCTAAAAAGGCATTTGGAAACAATCCTCACAAAGCTTTATTTGGAATTATTCAAGGAGGATTATTTAAGGATTTAAGATTAAAATCTCTCGAAGGACTTATAAAGATTGGATTTGATGGCTATGCAGTTGGAGGATTAGCTGTAGGTGAAACTCAAGATGAAATGTTTACCACTCTTGATGGTATTAAGGAACATTTACCAGATGAAAAACCTCATTATTTAATGGGTGTTGGTACACCATCAGATATTTTAGGAGCTGTAAAAAGAGGTATAGATATGTTTGATTGCGTTCTTCCAACTAGATCAGGTAGAACAGGTCTTGCTTTTACTTGGGATGGAAGGGTAAATATTAAAAATAACAAATATCAAAATGACAACACGCCGTTAGATCCTAATTGTGAAAATTTAAATTTAAATAAATATTCAAAAAACTATTTAAATCATTTGTTTAATACCAATGAAATATTAGCATCAATGTTATTAACACTTCATAATATAAATTTTTATCAAGAATTAATGTCTGAAATCAGAAAAAATATTATGAATAATACCTTCGATGAATTTCATGATAAATACATTGATAAGTTGTAGTTTTATTAACTGTGCTATTATGTGTACAACTTTGTAATGAAAATCCCTCATTTATAACGAATTCTTTTTATAAAAATTACATTGAACGAATTGAAATATTAAAATTTATCTGTATACAAACCATATTCATTTTCATAAAAATGAATCTTTGTGGGCCGTTAGCTCAGTTGGTAGAGCAATTCCCTTTTAAGGAATGGGTCGATGGTTCGAGTCCATCACGGCTCACCACTATTTGAATTTAACTTATTTCAATCGGTGGATAATCAAGAATTACCTCATTCATCCAATCATTTAATTGTTTAATTCTTGTATCAGATGAAGGATGAGTGCTCATAAATTGAGGAGGTTCTTTGCCTTTATTAAATTCTTTCATTCTTTCCCAAATTTTAACCGTCTCTCTAATATCATATCCCGATAAAGAGGAAAAAATCATGCCAAGATAATCAGCTTCGCTTTCTTGTTTTCTATTAAATGGATTCATTAATCCAATTTGAGATAGTAGGCCAACAGTGTCCATTCCAGTTGTTCTGTTGATATCTGATAATATGCCTCCACTTGCAATATCAATAATTCTTGTACCTGTGTTAAGTAAAACTCCTCTACTTGCTCTTTCAACAGAATGTTTGGCAACAGCATGAGCAACTTCATGTCCCATGACTGCTGCAAGACCATTAGTATTTTTTGTTACATCAAGTATACCTGTATAAACTGCAATTTTACCTCCAGGCATACACCAAGCATTTCTAACTTTTTTATTATCAATTAATATATATTCCCAATCAAAGTTAGCAGTTGGATCATTTAAATTAGATCTATAGAAATATTCACTAATTGAATCTTCCATTTTTTTTCCAATTTCTTTTATTTCATTTAAAGTTTTTGTGTCATCACTCATTTTCTCTTTTTCTTTAACTTTCTCATAAATTTGAGCAGCTTGAGCATTTAATTTAGCTTCAGGTATTAATTTTAATTGTTTTCTGTCAGTAATTGGAGCACTTGTGCAAGAAGGTAGAAGTAAACTTCCACAACCACATCCAACATATGTTAAAAATTTTCTTCTATTCATTTCATTCTAAAATTGGTAATAATTTATCATTATGAATCTTAATAATAAAATTTTAGTTGTATTATTTATCATTGCAATAATTTTTGTTACATATTCTAGTTATAGTTAATAAATGAAAGAAACCAAAAAGAAACCTATAAAAAAAAGAGAAATTATAGGTCTATGGTTTTATATTTTATCTTTAAAAATTAGGAATTATTTTTTTACAGGTGTTGTAGTTTTAATACCAATAGGACTAACTATTTATTTAAGTAAATTTTTAATAAATACGTCTTCAAAAATTTTACCGTCCCAAATAAATCCAAATTATTATTTGCCATTTAATATACCTGGCCTAGAGATAATTATTTCAATTATTTTCATAACAATCATTGGTTTCATATCTTTATCTTATTTAGGAAAAAAATTTCTTCAGTTAATAGACAGTTTATTCAAAAAAATACCACTACTAGGAACTTTTTGGTCTGCAATTAAACAAATGTCACAATCTTTTAAAGAAAGTGGCAGTAAAAGTAAGAGTGTTGTTCTTGTTGAATATCCAAGAAAAGGTGTATGGGCTGTAGGTTTTGCAACTAAAGAAAATTCTGGAGAAATTGCTGAAAAAACAAATCAAAAATTAATAAACGTATTTGTTCCAACAACTCCAAATCCAACAAGTGGTTTTTTGCTAATGTTCCCAAAAGACGACGTTATATTTTTAAACATGACTTTTGAAGAAGCTTCTAAATTTATTGTATCAGCTGGAACAACAACAACAGAAAAAAATTAAGCGATATCGTTAATTATATCTGCTCTATCGTACAATTTAATTAATGGTTTAAACTTACTTAAATTTTCATTTTCAAGTTCAATTCTTTTTATTTCTTTTTCAGCTAATTCAAATAAGTCACTATTCTGTATTGGATCTGCTAACTTGAAATTTTTAACACCACTTTGTTTAAAACCCAATATATCACCAAAACCCCTGATCTTCATATCTTCCTCAGAAATAATAAATCCATCATTGGTCTCTTTTAATATGTTTATTCTTTTTTTAGCATTTTCACTCAAATTTGACTTGAACATCAAAATACAAGTTGCTTCTTTCTCTCCACGACCAACTCTACCTCTTAATTGGTGGAGTTGAGATAGGCCAAACTTATTTGCATTTTCAATTATAATGACATTGGCATTTGGAAAGTCTATTCCAACCTCAATAATAGTTGTAGATACTAATATTTTAAATTCTTTATTTAAAAATCTTTTTAAAATTTCATCTTTTTCATTTATATCTGTTTTTCCATGAAGAATAGAGACTTGTTTAGGGAATAATTTTTTTAAATATTCAAATTTTTGAATTGCAGAAGTATGATCTAATTTTTTAGACTCCTCAATTAATGGACAGACCCAAAATATTTGATTTCCTGAATTAATTTCTTTTTTTATAAATTTAATTACATCATCAATTTTACTTTCTAATTTACTGTAAGTTTTTATCATTTTACGGTTTTTAGGTTTTTCTCTAATAATTGATAAATCCATATCACCATAAATTGTCATTGTTAAAGTTCTCGGAATAGGTGTGGCAGTCATCAATAATACATCACAATCATTACCACCTTTGTCAGATAATCTTTTTCTTTGATTAACACCAAACTTATGTTGTTCATCAATAATAATTAATCCTAATTTTTTAAATTTAACTGTTTTTTGAAAAATAGCATGAGTACCAAAAATAATATTAATCTTATTATTTATTAATTCATTGAGGATTAATTTTTTTTCTTTGTAGCTAGACTTACCAGAAATTAACTCTGTTGATATGTTTGATGGAAAAATTTTTTTTGCTAAATTATAATGTTGTCTTGCTAGTATTTCGGTAGGGGCCATAACAGCTACTTGGAAACCTGAATTAATAGTATTAAATGCAGCTAATAATGAGACAATTGTTTTTCCACTACCAACATCTCCTTGCAATAATCTAAACATTTTAGTTGAGGATGATAAATCTTCATTAATTTCGTTAATCGATTTAATTTGATCGTCAGTTAATGTAAATTCTAATTTATTAATGAGTTGTTTTTGTTTATTTAAATTAATAATTTTATTTTTTTTTTTAACTTTCTTAATTTTTTTTCTTATTTCTGAATTAACTAAAAATGTTGCAAATATTTCATCAAAGGCAAGTCTTTGATAAAAATGATCTTTGTATTTTCCTATATTCTCATGCTTGTGTAATTCTTTAATTGCATCATTCCAATTGATATTATTGAATTTATTTAAAATTTTACTTGAGTGCCATTCTTTTAAGTTAGGTAATTTATCTATTATTTGTTTTATAATTTTATTATAAATTTTCTCAGATATTCCCTCAGTTAACGAATATTTATTATGAACTTGTTTAATTAAACTTGAGTCCTCAGATACATACTTGGGATTGGTAATTTGATATTTATTTTTAAAGTAGCCAATTTTGCCACTTACCGTTATTTCTTTTCCCAAAGGTAGTATTTTTTTAATATATCCTTCATAACTATTAAAAAAGACACAATCTAACTCACCTGTTTCATCTGAACATTTAACTCTATTTGGTAATTTTCTAATTCGTGGAAATAAATATTTATTTGCTACAACGGTAACAGTTTGATTTTCACCGATCTTTAAATCTTTTACTTTTGTTGATAAACTTCTATCTGTATAGGCCTTTGGAAGTTTCCAAAGTAAGTCAAAAATATTATTTATATTCTTTTTCTTGAGTAAATTTGTTGTTTTTATACCAACACCATTTAAAGCTGTTAGATCAGATAATAAATATTCAAAATTAGTTTTATTATCCATGACAAATTAATTATATTCTAATAATGAGCCTCAATATAGATGATTTAAAAAAAAAAATTATTTATCGTTCCAATTATCGAGGTACCAAGGAAATGGATAAGCTCTTAGGTAAATTTGTAAAAAAATATATTAATGATTTACAAAAAGAGGATTTAATCGATTTAGATAAATTTCTTAATATTGATGACACAAATTTATATAATTTCTATAATGGTTTTGATACTGAGTTTGAAATAGAAAAAAACAATATTAGCATGTTGTTTAAAAATTTTAAATATTAAGATGATGGCGGAGAGACTGGGATTCGAACCCAGGAAAGAGTTGCCCCTTTGCCGGTTTTCAAGACCGGTGCTTTCAACCGCTCAGCCATCTCTCCGTGAGCAAGGTTTTATAATTATAATTATTTAATTCAACCATAAAATAGTCGAAAAAAACTCATTAACGACTAATATCAAAGCTACATGAACAAAGAATTTAATAAAGGGCTTTTACTTGCTGGTTTTGGATCTTTTTGGTGGGGTTTTTTTGGAGTTTTATATTTTAAATATATTACTTTTATTGGTTATATTGAGTTAGTAGTCCACAGATGTTTATGGACAACTTTGACTTTAATATTAACAACTTTCTTTTTTTCAAAGTGGGATATTTTTTTTAAGATAATTAAAAGTAAACAAAATATTATTTATCTTTTTATTTCAGGTTTTTTGATTTTCATGAATTGGGGTGTATGGATTTATGCAATCGCTACCAACAGAATAATAGATGCGAGTTTTGGTTATTTTATAATGCCAATATTAAGTGTTCTTCTTGGTTATATTTTTTTTAAAGAAAAATTAAATAATAAAAGAATTTTTTCAATTACTTTAGTTATTTTATCAATTTTATATTTAATTTTTGTAAGTTTAAAATCGCTTCCCTGGGTTGGCATACTTGTAGCATTAAGTTGGGGCTTTTATAATTTAGTAAGAAAAAAAGTTAATGTTGATACTGATATTGGACTTTTAATAGAAAGTTTATTTATATTACCAATTGCAATTGTTGCATTTTATCTCATTGCAATTAACGGTTACAATGATTTCTCGTTATCAAACCCTCCAATGATGTTAATAATATTATTGGCAGGTCCAATGACAGTAATACCTTTATTTTTATATGTGAGAGGAGTTGAATTATGTGGATTAGGTCCTACAGGGATGATTTTCTATATCACGCCAACTCTTCAATTTTTACTAGGTTTTTTTTATTACGATGAAGTTTTTTCATTTAATAAACTAGTAAGTTTCATTTTAATCTGGATTGCTGTAATAATATATTTAAGAGATTTATATGAAACTAATTAAACTTATACTTATTTTATCTCTTTTTTTTCATCAAAACACATTAGCAGATATCAATATAGAATTCGAAAAATGGAAAAATAATTTCAAAAAAATTGCTCTAGAAAATAATATTTCTGAAGCAACATTTGATCTAGTTATGTCTAATACTAAGTTTTTACCAGATGTAATTAAATATGATAGATATCAACCAGAATTTTATGAAGATACAAAAACTTACATATCAAAAAGAACCTCTGAACAAAAAGTAAAAAAAGGAAAAAAACTTTATATAGATAATTTAAATTTAATTACCTCTGTTGAAAATGAATTTAACATAGAAAAAGAACTTCTCTTATCATTAATGGGTATAGAAACAAATTTTGGAACCTATGTTGGTAAAATGGACATTCTTTCTTCACTAGCTACATTAAGTTTTGACAAAAGAAGATCAGAATTTTTCACGAAAGAACTTTTAATACTTTTAAATTTAATTGAGAAAAATCAAATTGATTATAAAACATTATATGGTTCTTGGGCGGGTGCTTTTGGTTACTTCCAATTTATGCCTTCTACTATGAAAAATTATGCAACAGATTATGATGGCAATGGTTCAATAAATTTAAAAAGTAACCCTGATGCCTATGCTTCAGCGAGTAATTATTTAAAGAAAATAGGTTGGAAATCTAATGAACCATGTTTTTATAGAATTGATCTGAATAATGATATTCCAAAAAAATATTTAAATATTTCTGCAAAAAAATTACATGATAAGAAACAATTAAAGTTTTTTAGACAATACATTCAGAACAATTCAATTATATCAAATAATTATGATGAATTAGAAGTTGCAATAATAACACCAGATAAAGATATAATTCCTGATGCGGAAACTTTAAATCCAGCTTATGTGGTATTTAGTAATTATGAAATAATTTTACAATGGAATAGATCTTTAAGATTTGCTTTAGCAGTCTGCACATTAAAGGATAAATTCAAAAATGAACTTTAAAAAAGTATTACCATTATTGTTGTTTATTTTTTTTGTGGGATGCAAACAATTAGAAACAACTAAAAAGAAAACTATAAAGATAGAGCCCGATACATCAACAGCAGAAACAAATTTAAAATCTTCAGATGAAAATGATGAAGATAGTACTAAATATATTTTTGATAGAGAGTATACCAACCAAGGTTTTGCATTAATTTATGACGAAAATCTCTTTAAAGAAAAAAGTATTTCAAAAAAATTGGATAATAGAGGTTTGTTTATTTTTCATACCAAAATTAGAAAAAATTCTTTTGTGAAAATTACTAACCCTGAAAATACAAAAACTGTTATCGCACAAGTGATATCTAATAAGGCGATTTTTTCAAATTTTTATAATTCAGTAATCACCAAAAGAATTGTTGATGAATTATTTCTTGATGAAAATCAACCTTATGTTGAATTATCTCTAATTTCTAATGAATCAACTTTTGTAGCCAAAAAAGCTAAAACGTTTGATGAAGAAAAAAAAGTAGCTCAAAAGGCTCCTGTAGATGGAATAAAAATAGATAATTTAGGAACCGAAGAGAAAAGGGAATTGCCTAAGACTACTCAAAGTAATTTTCTATATTCAATTAAAATTGCAGATTTTTATTATAAAGATTCAGCTGAAAATATGATCCAAAGAATTAAGGATGAAACAAAGATAACAAATCCTGTTATAAAAAAATTATCTCAAACAAAATATAGGGTATTATTAGGTCCATTTAATGATATAAAAAAAATTCAAGAGTCATTTGACGAAATAGAAAAACTAAATTTTGAAAACCTAAAAATTATTAAAGATGTTTAAAAAATTAAATTTAATTATTTTAATATTTATTTTATTTGCATCTAAATCATTTGCTAATTTTGATGTGAAAGCAAAAACTGCAATAATTCAAGATTATCATTCTGGTGAAATTCTTTTTGAAAAAGAAGCGGACTTATCAATTTATCCTGCGTCCATGACGAAAATAATGACCTCCATCATTGCCTTTGACTTAATTAAGTCAGGAGATTTAAGTATGGATGAAAAATTTATTATTTCAGAAAAAGCTTGGCGATTATCTACAGCTGGTTATTCCTCAATGTTTATAATGGTAGGGGATGAGGTCTCAGTTGAAAATTTACTAAAAGGTATAATCATAGCATCTGGTAATGATGCTTGTATTGCATTAGCAGAAGGCATAGCGGGTACTGAAGAAGAGTTTGCAATCTTAATGACATCAAAAGCTAAAGAGTTAGGAATGGACAATACAAACTTTTCTAATTCATCAGGAATTAATCACCCTGATAATAATTCAACAGTTAGAGACATAATGATCATGTCTAGATACTTAATTAAAGAACATCCAGAATTTTATAAAATGTTTGCAGAAAAAGAATTTACTTGGGATAGAACAGGAGGAGATCCAATAACACAAGGTAATAGAAATCCTTTATTATATAAAAATCTTGGAGCAGATGGTATCAAAACTGGTTATTTAGCTGTAGAAAAATATTCATTAGCTTCGTCTATAGAGAGAAATGGAAGAAGATTAATTGCTGTTGGCAGTGGTTTTAATTCAAAAAACGCCAGATCAAAAGAAAGTACTAAAATGTTAACTTATGGACTTACAAATTTTGATTTAGTTAAAATTACTGAAGCTAATAAACCTTTTCAAAAAATAGACGTATGGTTGGGAAAAGAAGATGCAGTTGATGTTTATACAAATGAAGATATTTACAAAACTATTAAAAAGGCCAAAAAAAAATTATTAAAGGTTTCTGTAAATTATGATGGTCCTGTAGAAGCACCAATAAACAAAGATCAAAAAATTGCAACATTAAAAGTAGTTTATGACCAAGAATTAGTAGGTGAGTATGATTTGCTTGCTTTAAAAGAAATTAAAAAAGTAAATTTCTTTTCTAGATTGCTTAAATCATTAAACTACTTAATTTGGGGCGATGTCTAAGAAGCCAATAATTGTTTTTGAAGGTATAGAAGGCAGTGGCAAAAGTCATCATATTAAAATTGTTTCAAGGTATTTAGACAAAAATAAAGTTAAATATTTAAAAATCAGAGAACCAGGAGGGAGTTTAAATTCTGAAAAAATTAGAAAATTAATATTAAATAAGAAATCCAATTTTAATGTAAAAACTGATTTACTTTTATATCTAGCTTCCAGAAGTGAAAATATTAATCTTATTAAAAAATATTATAAAAAAAGAGTTATCTTAATTGATAGATTTATAGACTCTACAATTGCTTATCAACATTATGGTATGGGTGTTGATATTAAAATTATAAATATAATTAATAAATATTTGTTAAAAAATATTAAGGTTAATTTTACATTTCTTAATGTTGTAAATAAAAAAAATCTTTTCTTAAGATTAAAAATGAGAAAATCTTTGAATAGATATGATCAATTTAATGCCAGTTTCTATAACAAGGTTCAAAATGGATTTCTTAAGATGTCAAAACTAAATAAGAAAAAATACAAGATAATTGATTCAAATTTAGATATTAAGAAAAATGAAAAATTAATTATCAATCATATTAAAAAATTAATTAAATGAGCCTAAATTCTTCCACACAACTGAATTTGTACGAACATCAAGATATTTTCAAACATTTATCTAAATTATATTTAAATAATAAATTACCAAATAAAATTCTTTTATCTGGTGAAAAGGGGATTGGTAAAGCAACATTAGGTTATCATCTAATAAACTTTGTATTATCTGAAAATGAAGAACATTCTTATGATGTTGAAAATAATAAAATTAATTTAGAAAATAAATCATTCAAACTTTTACAAAATAAATCTAATCCAAATTTTAATCTTATAGACGTTGTTGAAGATAAAAAAAACATTGATATAAATCAAATAAGAGAATTAATAGTTAATCTAAATAAATCTTCATTTAATAATAAAAAAAGATTTGTTTTAATAGACAATATAGAATTATTAAA
>NZ_JBNAJY010000012.1:0-5000 GCF_052047595.1 Candidatus Pelagibacter sp. HIMB1715
ACTGAATTTTTCTGCACTTTTTCCTATTCCAAATCTTGATGTTTTTTTTATTGAATTTATTCTTTTTTTTTTTTGAAAATTTTTTAATTAAATATAAAATTTTTTTTTTGTTAAAATCTGAATTATATATATTTCTACTAGTAGATCTTTTAAACTGTCTGTTCCCGACATTAATACATGGAACTCCATAATTTTGAGACTCTCTTACCCCTGAGCTAGAATTTCCAATTATAAAATTGGCATTTTTTAACAATGTCAAATAATATTCAAATCGCATTGACCTTATTAACTTAAATTGTTCATTCGTTCTTAATTCTTTTATTTTATTGATTATTAATTCTGAACCTTGATCGTTGTTTGGATAAATTACCACATAATTTTTTTGACTTTTTTTAATTGCTTCAAAAAAAATATGTATTTCTCTTTTTAACCTATCTAGTTTTTCATTAAAAGGATGTAAGATTACAATAGCGTATTCACTAAATTTTATATCATATCTTTTGGTTAATTTTTTTAAAGAGGGTAACTTTTTCGAAAAAATAACATCTGTTTCTGGTGAGCCAATTATATGGATTTTACTTTTTTCCTCTCCCATTTGATATAAACGCTTGAAGGCTAATTTATTTGATACAAAATGAATATTTGATAGTTTTGAAATAGAGTGTCTAATTGTTTCATCGATATTTCCTGAAACCTCACCACCCTCTATGTGCAAGATTTTAATTTGACTTAAAAATGCACTAGTAGCTGCTGCCAAACTTTCAACTCTATCTCCATGAATTACAACTGCATCTATCTTTTTACGATTTATAAATTTTCCAAATGTATCTACGGTATTCTTGAATATATTTAAATAATTCTCAGAATTTTCCTGATTATTTTTAAAAGAAAAAACATTTTTTTTAAAATCTTTTTTTATTTCATTGATTGTATAACCATATTTTTTTATTAAATGCATTCCAGTAACATAAATAAAAATTTCAATTTTCTTTTTTTTTGAAATTTTTTTAATAAGAGGTTTTATTTTACCATAGTCTGCTCTTGTTCCAGAAATAAATACAATTTTTTTAATCATATTATTTAATTTTAATAGATATCTGATTTCTTCAATTGAGTGCTAGCTTTAATATTTCTTTTAGATCTTTTACCAATTAATCTCTTTAAATCTGCAGGTTTAAAATAACCTGTATTAGGTCTAATTGGAAAAATATTGTTTTCTGTAAAAATTTCACCTTTCTCAATATCTTTAATTGCTGATATTGATGCAAATGCAAATTTAATTGTCTTAAACTCTTTTTTAACTGGCTCTTTTTTTCCTGGCAAAATTTTTGGTATTATTTCACAAGCCTCTAACATATTTCTTAAATCCACAACATCCATTGAAGATGTCATATCAGGTCCTTTTGATTTTTTGTCATCTGTAAAATGTTTTTCTAAAAGCGATGCACCAAATGAAATTGCTGAATAACAAGAAAAATTTGTTTCAGAATGATCTGATAGACCGTATGGTATTCCTTTAAACATTTTTTTAATTTCAAGCATTGCATTAAGTCTGATTAATTCGTGTGGGGTTGGATATATATTGGTACAATGAAGTATTGCAAAAGGAACTTTGTTTTTTTTTATAATTGATACAGATTTAGATACTTCTTTCATTGTATTCATGCCTGTACTTAAAATTATTGGTTTTTTAAATTTACAAATATAATTTATAAGGGGATAATTGTTACATTCACCTGAGCCTATCTTAAAAGCTGGAACATTAAATGAATTTAATCTATCCGCAGCTTCTCGACAAAAAGGAGTGCTTATAAAAATTTTTTTTTTATTTCTTATATAATTACAAAGTTTTTTTTCATCTTCTAATTTCAAACTATTGTCATTGATTATTTTAAAAATATTTTGATTAGAATTGCCAGGTTTTAATTTTTTAGCCTCTATTGACATTTCTTTCTCAGCAATATGTGTTTGATGTTTGATGATTTCAGCACCGTTTTCTATTGCGAGATCTGAAAAATAAATTGCCTTATCTAATGATCCAGAGTGATTAATACCAATATCCACAATTAAATGCGTTTTTCCTTTACCAATTTCTAATTTTCCTATTTTAAAATTCATTTTTTATTTTGTTTTAAATATAAATTTAAATATTTTTTCCATTTATCACTTAATTCTGAATTTTCATATCCTTTATGCCACGGCCCACCATCTGTATAATGAATTGCTTTTGGTTTATTATTTTTTTTTATCTTATAATATCCTGCTAACCAGTTCCAGTTATATGAAACACTTCCAATTTCATTATCCTTAAGCCATCCGAATCTGTGTAAAAATTTACCCTCTTCTTTATTTATCATCTGCAAAGTAAGTTTTTTATTAGATAAATGTTCATTGTTCCATATTACCATTGAGCTCCAATTTTTTCTTGGATAGATATATTGTCTTTTATTATCAAACTTAAAATTTTTTCTTGGTTTATAATTGTGCTTCACACACATAACGGCATATTTTTTATTAAATTTTTTTTGAAGCTCTTTGAGGTCACTTAACCACAAAAAATCACAATCACAGAAAATTGACCAACCTTTATATTTTGAGAGATGTGGTACTAAAAATCTTGAAAAGGTAAATTCTGTACTACTTTTCTTGTCATTTTTTCTTGAGTAAATTTTTTTTTTTCTTAACTCCTTAATTTTTAATAACTTTATGCTAATTGGAATTGTAGTATTTTTTTTCAATGAAAATTTGCAGATTGTTGAAGCAATTTTTTCTCTACTGTCATAACCAATGAAAATATTTAACTTTTCCATAATTTAATAAAACTTAATTTGTTTCAGAGATGTGGTTGGAAGACCTTTTTCTAAGTTTAAGCCATATTTTTTCTCCACTCTAACTCTATCATTAAAATGTGGAGTTGAGGCCTCTATAATCTCACATTTTGTAATAGCTATTTCTTGATGAACTAATCCGGGCGGAAAGTGAAAAGCATCTCCTTTCTTTAAAATTTTTTCTTTTAAAATACCGTTACCTATATCAAATTTAACTTTTAATTTACCTTTTATTATTAAACCGCATTCATTTTTCTTATGATGATATTGCAGGCCACCTTTTTTGTTTTTTTCAATGATTAATTTTTTTAATGTAAGTTTTTTAGGTATATGTGCTAAAATTAACTCTTGTCCCCATTCTCTAACACCCAAATTTTTAATTTTTGGGAAAATTTTTTTTTGTGTAAATTTTTTACTCGACATCTAGTAAGCTTAAAACGTGATCTTCAACTATATCTTTATTCAATTTCTTTCCAATTAAAAGATCAGCCTTATAACTTTCTAGACCATCTCCCGGAGATTTGAATTCAAGATCTTTATCCATCAAAACATGTCCTTTGCTTAAATTTTTTGAAGCTACAATTGTTTTTTTCATTTTAAATACAAATTTACTCTCATATGGCATTCTCTTTTTTTTCTTTAAGCCAAGTGAGTCTTTTAATTTCTTAAATCCATTAGTCATTTTAGCCAACCCTTCTGGCTCTAAAGACATGCCATGATCTGTCCCCTTTAAAGCTCTGCTTAAAGTGAAATGTTTCTCTATAATCCTAGCACCTAATAAATAAGCTGCCGAAGGAATTAATATGCCGCTATCATGACCAGAATAACCAATAATATTTTTTGGGTATCTTTTAATCATTTCCGGAATTACATTAAGGTTAATTTGACTTGCTTCCGCTGGATAAACTGATGAGCATTGCAAAAATGCAACATCATTTTTGAAATTTACAGCATCTAAGACTCTGTCTATATCCTCAAAGTCTGCATAACCAGTGCTTATTATTATTGGCTTTCTAGTTTCAGCAATTTTTTTTATTAATTGTATAAAAGTTATATCTGCTGATGCAACTTTATAAAAAGGACAATTAAATTTTTCTAAAAAATCTAAACTGTTAAAATCAAATGGAGTTGAAAATAAAGTTATATTTATATCTTTTGCAAAATCAAATAGCTCCTTATATTGATGTTCATTAAATTCTAATTTTTCTCTATGTTCTCCATATGTTTTCCCATAACTGTTAATATTATCATAAGCGCTATTGAAGAATTTTTTTGTATATAATTTTTTATTATCCCTTTTTTGTAATTTTACTGCATTTGCTCCTGCGTTTTTGGCTTTTACAAAAAGCTCTTTACATTTTTCAATTGATCCTTGGTGATTGTGTCCAATTTCAGCTATAATATATGGCAAACTATCTTGATTAACCTCAAAGTTATTTAACACAATCTTTTTAGACATTTTTTAAAAATCCAAATTTTTTATTTATCATTTTTGCAACCTCAAGATCGTATCTATCATTGATGTCTATAGATCTATTACTGGGTATGAGGTAGATCAAAGATCTTTTACCTATCTGTGTTTTGTTTTTCAAAATATTTTTAGTTTTAGATATAATTATGTTAGATCTATAATAAGATTTTTTTAATTTTTGTCTATTCAAAACCTCGTTATTAGAATTTGAATAAAAATATGGCTTAAGATATTTTTTTTTATAAAGTTGAAGAGCCTTTAAAGGACTTTGTGAGCTTTCTGATACAACTTGAAGAGATGTAGCATTTTTATTATTAACAATTTTTTTTATAGAATTATCAATATCTTTCGTTGTTTGAAATGGAGAAGTTGGTTGCAACCTTACTATATAGTCTGGATAAAAATTTTTTTCTTTTAAAACGTTTAAGGTATGAGAAATATATTCTATTTCAGTTGAGTTACCTCCACTTATATTTTTAGGTCTAAGTTTTGGACAGTATGCTCCATACCTATTAGACAATTTTTTATATTTAGAGCTATCTGTAGAAACGTAAATTTTATCTATATACTTTGAATTAAGAGCTTTGCTAATAATCCATTCAAGTAAAGTTTTTCCATTTATTTTAGAAAGATTTTTATCTCTAATACTTTTAGATCCAGATCTAGCAGCTATGATTGCTAAAATTCTTTTTTTTTTGTAC
>NZ_JBNAJY010000012.1:7500-49429 GCF_052047595.1 Candidatus Pelagibacter sp. HIMB1715
TATCACCCTCTATGGTTAGCATTTCCAAACTATTCAAATTTTTTTAACAAAACTACTGGCCTGGTCCGCGTTCGCTCGCCACTACTAACGGAATCTCAATTGATTTCTTTTCCTCTGGTTACTTAGATGTTTCAGTTCTCCAGGTTGTCTCTTTAAACCTATGTATTCAGTTCAAAGTACCACATAAAGTGGTGGGTTTCCCCATTCGGAAATTTTCGGATCAAAACTTACATACAGCTCCCCGAAACTTATCGCAGTATATCACGTCCTTCATCGGCTTTCAGTGCCAAGGCATCCACTACACGCCCTTAAACGCTTGATTTATGCACAGAAAAAAATTCTGTGTTGAATCAAATTTTTATTTTGAACATTAGCTAATAACATTACTAATGTTCGGATATAGATATTGATATTAATTATTAATTATTTACAAATTTTTATAACTAAGTGTTTTGGTGGAGGATAGCGGGATCGAACCGCTGACCTCCTGAATGCAAATCAGGCGCTCTCCCAGCTGAGCTAATCCCCCATGATCTTGAATTGGTGGGCCGAGAAAGACTCGAACTTTCGACCCCACCCTTATCAAGGGTGTGCTCTAACCAACTGAGCTACCGGCCCCTATGCAAAGAGAAACACTACTTTAAGAAGAGAAATGAGGACGGTCAACATTACCTGTATATTATTTAGAATGAAATTTTACTTTCATTCATCCTTAGAAAGGAGGTAATCCAGCCGCAGGTTCCCCTACGGCTACCTTGTTACGACTTCACCCCAGTCGCTGACTATACCGTGGTCAAGGGTTTTAAACCTTGCCTTAAGGTAGAACCAACTCCCATGGTGTGACGGGCGGTGTGTACAAGACCCGGGAACGCATTCACCGTGGCACGCTGATCCACGATTACTAGTAATTCCAGCTTCATGCACTCGAGTTGCAGAGTGCAATCCGAACTGAGGTATCTTTTAAGGATTTGCTTGACCTCGCAGTCTTGCTTCCTGTTGTAGATACCATTGTAGCACGTGTGTAGCCCAACACGTAAGGGCCATGAGGACTTGACGTCATCCCCACCTTCCTCCAGCTTATCACTGGCAGTTCTTTCAGAGTGCCCAACTTAATGATGGCAACTAAAAGTGAGGGTTGCGCTCGTTGCGGGACTTAACCCAACATCTCACGACACGAGCTGACGACAGCCATGCAGCACCTGTGTTTCGTCCGGCCGAACCGAAAACTCTAATCTCTTAGAGTTGCGACGAACATGTCAAGTGTTGGTAAGGTTCTGCGCGTATCTTCGAATTAAACCACATGCTCCACTACTTGTGCGGGTCCCCGTCAATTCATTTGAGTTTTAACCTTGCGGTCGTACTCCCCAGGCGGTGTGTTTATTGCTTTCGCTGCGACACTGAAAATAAATCTCCAACGTCTAACACACATCGTTTACGGCATGGACTACGAGGGTATCTAATCCTCTTCGCTACCCATGCTTTCGTTCCTCAGTGTCAGTAATGATCCAGAAAGCTGCCTTCGCAATTGGTATTCTTTCTAATATCTACGAATTTCACCTCTACACTAGAAATTCTGCTTTCCTCTATCATACTCTAGCTGAAAAGTTTTAATGGCAGTTCCAGAGTTAAGCTCTGGGATTTCACCACTAACTTTTTCAACCACCTACGAACTCTTTAAGCCCAGTAATTCCGAACTACGCTAGGTCCCTTCGTATTACCGCGGCTGCTGGCACGAAGTTAGCCGGACCTTCTTATTCGGGTACAGTCATTTTCTTCCCCGACGAAAGAGCTTTACAACCCAAGGGCCTTCTTCACTCACGCGGCATCGCTGCATCAGAGTTTCCTCCATTGTGCAAGATTCCCCACTGCTGCCTCCCGTAGGAGTTTGGGCCGTGTCTCAGTCCCAATGTGGCTGATCATCCTCTCAAATCAGCTACTGATCACAGTCTTGGTAGGCCATTACCCCACCAACAAACTAATCAAGTGCAGGCTCATCCAATGGTGCATAAAGCTTTCTCCGTAAAGACTTATCCGGTATTAGCACAAGTTTCCTCGTGTTATTCCAGGCCAAAGGGTAGATACCTACATGTTACTCACCCGTCTGCCACTAAGTATTGCTACTTCGTTCGACTTGCATGTGTTAGGCGTGCCGCCAGCGTACGTTCTGAGCCATGATCAAACTCTCAAGTTTAAAAACGGCGCACACTAGCTTCCATATAAATTCTAAGAATAAAATTTATATGTGATTGAAGTGTGTACGACAAATTTTTGGTAACCTTAACCGTCCACACTTCTCTTCTTAAATTTTAACTTTTAAAATAGCTAATTGAGCAAAAAAGGCTCAATAATCCTCACTAATTTATTGCGTTAACAATAATTTTATTGAGAAAGTTCAGTGCTTATAGGCTAAAAATAATGGAAATCAAGCATTTAAGAACAAATATTTAAATAAAAACAGCCCATTTTAAGGGCTTTTTTTTGATTTTTGCCACTCTCTAAACTAATAATTGTGTTCGCTTAAATATAAAATGTTAAAAATTCTATTAAGTAAAACAAAAAAAAACTTAGAAATTTTTGGCTTAGTTTTATTGATTCTTTTTTCTGCTATCATCACTACTTATTTTAATTCAACAAAAAAAGAGAATTTAGAAATCCGTGATAATTTTATCGATAATGTCTACTTTAAAAAAACACTTACACACATAGTTGAAAACCTTGAACCAAAATACAAAAAGATAAAACATAAAATACAGTCTGGCGAAACATTTGATAAAATTTTAGAGAATTATCTAATACAAAAAAAAGAAATATTAGAAATAAAAAATGCTTTAAAAAAAAAAGTTAATCTTAATAAATTAAATACTAAGCAAATTATTGAGTTCAGTTTAGATAAAACTAATAATCAAATTAGTGAATTTACTTTTCAAATATCAAATAAACAAAAAATTTTTTTAGTAAGAGACAATTCTGATAATACTTTTAATGATGAAATTATTTCAATAAAATTGAATAAGAAAATAGTTTATAGAGAAAACTTAATTTTACAAAGTCTATATAAAGCTGCAACAGATGAAAAAATACCAGCAAATATAATAATTGAATTTGCTAGGATATATGGTTTTCAAGTAGACTTTCAAAGAGATATAAGAAAACAAGATAAGTTTCAAATAATGTATGAAATTTTCCTTAATGATAAAAATGAAATCATTGAAACAGGAGAAATACTTTTTGCTAATTTAAAATTAAGTGGTCAAGATAATGGGCTTTATTATTTTGATAAAGAAGGAAGTGAAGGGCATTATGATAAAAATGGTAAGAGTGTTAAAAAAGCTTTAATGAAAACTCCAATTAATGGAGCAAGACTTTCATCATCTTTTGGTATGAGAAAACATCCCATAGATGGATATAATAAAATGCATAGAGGAACTGATTTTGCAGCACCCACAGGAACGCCTATTATGGCATCTGGTGACGGTGTTGTAAAAAAAGCTGGATGGTGTGGTGGAGGTGGTAACTGTGTAAAAATAAGACATAACTCAACTTATCAAACAGTGTATGCTCACATGTCAAAGTTTGCTCGTGGCATTAAAGCAGGAGTAAGAGTAAAACAAGGTCAAACAATTGGCTACGTTGGTTCAACAGGTAAATCTACTGGACCTCATTTACATTACGAAGTAATTGTAAATGGAAAAAAAGTTAATTCTCAAAAACTAAAACTTCCTTCAGGTAAAATATTAAAAGGTAAAGAGAGAAAATTGTTTGAAACTAATAAAATCAAACTGGATGTTCTTAAATCAGAAAAAATTATAGGTTTGAATTAATTAGGCTCTGCTGGTGTTTCAGTTTGAATATCTAAGTTAGAATTATCTTTTAAATTTTTTTCAGAAACTTCAATATTTTCTGATGGCTTATTTGTTTCTTTTTCATTTTCATCAGATTTCTCTTCTAAATTTCTCTCTTTTTTGAAGCTTTCTCTTTCATTTAGTATCCTTGTAAAATGATCAGCGTGCTGAAGGTAATTTTCAGAGAGAATTTTGTCACCATTTGACAAAGCCTCTCTAGCTAAATCATTGTACTTTTCGATCAATTTTGGTGCATTGTGATTGTTTCTTCCTGGAGACTTTCTTTTGAAGTTATCACCATTAGAAAAATTTGAACTAAATTTTTGCCTGTCACCATTAGATTTAAAATTTCTATCGTTTCTTCTAAAATTATTTCGTCTATTGTTGTTATTGCTGTTATTCCTAAATGTTACCATGATTTAAATAATTATATTTTTGTGCAGACTATGCATCGATCATTGTAAGCAAGATCTTTTTGAGCACTATTTATATAAAAACCCTCTTTATTTAATAATTTAATTACTTTATTTTTTTGATCAAAACCAATCTCTAAAATAAATTTACCATTTTTTTTAATCAGCTCAGATGATTTTTTAATAACTTTTCTGATTTCTGATAAACCATCTAATCCACCATCAAGTGCTATTTTTGGTTCAAACTTAGCAACTCCTTTATCCAAATATTTTATAATATGTCTTTTAATATAAGGAGGATTAGAAACTATTAAATCATATTTGCCCAAACTAAATTTGTCAACATTAGATTTATATAATTTAAGTCTAGTATGGACTTTTAAACTAATTGCATTCGAATTAGCTATTTTTAAACAATTTTTGCTTATATCTATTCCCGTTCCATAAAAATTTTTTCTCTCTTTTAATATAGACAAAAGTATACATCCAGATCCTATGCCAATATCTAAAATACTAAGTTTACTTTTATTTTTTGTTAAATTTAAAATATTTTCAACAATTAGCTCTGTATCAGGACGAGGTATTAAAGTATCTTCTGTCACAAAAAATTCTGAATTCCAAAATAACTTTTTATTAGTTAAATGCGATACTGGCTTACCTTTAGACCTTTCATTAATTAGTTTTTGAAACAAATTTAAATTTATTTCTTCTATTTTTTCTTGAGAATTAAGTATTAGGTATTTTTTATCTTTATTAATTGCTTTTGACATTAAAATTTCTGAATCCAAATATGGATTTAAACAAGATTTATCTTTTAAAATTTGAGCACCTTGAGTTATCGCTGATTCAATATTCATTTATTTTAAATTACTTAAACTTTCTTCTTGTGCTTGCAATGTAAGTGACTCGATCATTTCATCAAAGGCTTCACCTTCAAGAAATTCCTCCAATTTGTGCAAAGTTACATTTATTCTGTGATCTGTAACTCTACCCTGTGGAAAATTATAAGTTCTAATTCTTTCGGATCTATCTCCAGTACCAATTTTAGTTTTTCTATCTTGTGATCTTTCTTGATCAATTCTTGATCTTTCAAGTTCATATAATCTTGCTCTTAAGATTTTCATTCCTTTTGCTTTATTTTTGTGCTGTGATTTTTCATCTTGTTGAGAAACTGATAAACCAGTGGGTATATGAGTTATTCTAACAGCGCTATCTGTTGTATTAACTGATTGTCCGCCTGGACCACCTGCTCGAAAAACGTCAATTCTTAAGTCAGAGTCATTTATTTTTAAATCTACTTCTTCAGCTTCAGGTAATACAGCAACAGTGGCCGCAGATGTATGAACTCTTCCTTGTGTTTCGGTATCTGGAACTCTTTGAACTCTATGTACACCACTCTCATATTTTAATGTTGAATATATATTTGTACCTTTAATAGATGCAATTACCTCTTTTAAACCCCCGGCATCACTTCTTGAAATAGAAATAAGTTCTAATGACCACTTTTTTTTATGACTTACTTTTTCATACATTTTGAAAAGATCTGAAGCAAATAAACTTGCCTCTAGTCCGCCAGTTCCAGCTCTTATTTCTATTATTGCATTTTTTTTATCTGCTTCATCTTTTGGTAATAGAAATAATTTTAATTTTTTTTCATTGATCTCATGTTGAGATTTCAAATCAACAAGTTCTAATTCAGCCATATTTTTTAACTCTTTATCTGATGAGTTGTCGTCTAATATTTTCTCTAATTCTTGTTTTTCATTTTCGAAAGATAAATATTTTTTAGCATTTAAAATTATTTCATTAACATCTGAATATTCTTTTGACTTTTCTGCGAATACTTTATTATCTAGACTTCCTGATGATAGATCTTTTTCTAGTGTAGAGTGTTTTGTAATTAATTCTTCAATAGTTTTTGTTGGTATCATTGTTAATTTTCTAATTCAGAGGCTTTTTTTTCAACTTCTGCTACAACTTTATTAACTATATCACTAGTTAATACTTTTTCACTTTGTACTCCAGATAGATAAAGCATATTGTTACCTTTTCCACCTCCAGTTATTCCAATATCAGTTAAAGCAGCCTCACCAGGTCCATTCACAACACAGCCAATTATAGATAGAGTAATTGGAGTTTTTATATGAGATAATTTTTCCTCTAAAATTTTAACTGTATCAATCACTTGGAATGCTTGTCTTGCACAAGATGGACAAGAAATTATTTTAACTCCTCTATTTCGTAATCCTAAAGATTTAAGGATTTCATTTCCAATCTTAACCTCTTTAACAGGATCATCTGACAAAGAAACTCTTAAAGTGTCACCTATTCCGTCTAATAGCAATGAACCTAGTCCTATTGAAGACTTAACACTTCCTGACACAAAACTTCCAGCCTCAGTTATTCCAAGATGAAGAGGATAATCAGTAGCGTCCGAAAGCTGTCTATAGGCTGCAATCGACAAAAATACATCTGAAGACTTAACGCTTATCTTGAAATTAAAAAAATCTTGATCCTCTAATATTTTAATGTTTCTTTTTGCACTCTCCACTAATGCCTCAGGGCATGGCTCTTTATATTTTTCTAGAATATCTTTTTCTAGAGAACCTGCATTAACTCCTATTCGAATTGAACAATCATTATTTTTTGCTGCACTTAAAACCTCATAGATTTTATTTTTATCACCAATATTTCCAGGATTTATTCTTAAACACTTCGCTCCATTTTCTGCAGCTTCTATAGCTCTTTTATAATGAAAATGAATATCTGCAATTACAGGTATTTGAACATTTTTTGTAATTTCTTTTAATGCTTTTGATGAGTCTTCATCTGGACAAGAAACTCTTACAAGGTCAGCACCCTCTTCATGAATTTTATTTATTTGTTCTATTGTAGCTGAAATATCTGTAGTCAAAGTATTAGTCATTGATTGAACTGATATTGGATTGTCACCACCAATTTTAATATTACCAACGTTAATTACTTTAGTTTTTTTTCGATTTATATTTCTAAATGGTCTTACATTCATAAGTTTAATCTAGTTTAAATTCCTTATGAAGAGCAGCTATTGCTTTTTTTACATTTTTTGATGAAACTAATACTGAAATTTTAATTTCTGATGTTGAAATAACTAAAATGTTTATTTTTTTTGAAGCTAAAGCTTGAAACATCCTATAAGTAATTCCAGGTGTAGTAATCATCCCAACTCCAATTATAGAAACTTTGGAAAGATTTTTATCAAAAGAAAGTTTTTTATAAGATATCGATTTATTTTGCTTAATTAATTTCTCTGTTTTTTTAAGATCATCAGATTTAATTGTAAAGGTTAAGTCAGTATCTTTTCCATTTTGAGAAATATTTTGTACAACCATATCAACGTTAATTAAATTTCTTGATAATGGTCTAAAAACTGAAGCAGCAACACCAGGTCTATCTTTAACTCCTACAATTGTGATTTTAGCATCATTTTTAGTTGAAGATATCCCAGTAATTATTTGATCGCTAAACGCTTTTTTAGAGCCTGTTATTAATGTACCTGGTTTATTAACAAATGAAGATTTAACTTTAATATCAATGTTATTTAACTTTGCATCTTGAACCGATGTTGGTTGCATCACTTTTGATCCCAAAGATGCCATTTCTAGCATTTCATCATAAAATATTTTTTTAATTTTCTTTGCCTTTTTATGTTGTCTTGGATCAGTGGTATAAACACCATCAACATCTGTATAAATAATACATTCGTCAGCTTTAATAAATTTTGCTAACATTATTGCAGTGGCATCAGAACCACTTCTTCCTATTGTGGTAATTCTATTTTCATTATTAATTCCTTGAAAACCAGTAACAATTGGTATCCCACCTTGTTTCACATAATTATTTAATTCTTTTGTGATTATCTTATTTATTCTTGCTCCAGAATAAGGTCCATCAGTAATTATTGGTAATTGCCAAGAAACCCACGACCTAGATTTAAAACCATCATGAGTAAGTCTTCCTGCAATTAAAGCACATGAAACCTGCTCTCCAGTAGAGACAAGTGCATCATATTCAGATCTGCTGAAATTATTACTAATTTGTTTCGATTTTTTTACAAGCTCATTGGTCACTCCACTCATTGCAGATGAAATCACTAAAACTCTATTTTTTTTCTTTTTATAAGCAGCTATAATTTTACATACTTTTTTAATTCTATCTATGCTACCAACAGAAGTTCCGCCAAATTTTAGTACAACAGTTTTCATGATCAGTTGAATTAATATAGTTTAATTATAAATTGATAAAGTACATCTTAATTGTTATGTCAACTATTTATATATTATGAACAGTATTAATAAAAAAGAAATAGAAAAATTTTCAAATATGGCGGCCGAATGGTGGGATCCAGAAGGAAAATTTAAACCTCTGCATAAATTTAATCCTATAAGAATAAAATATATAAAAGAAAATATAATTAAGGAATTTCAACTTAAAAATAAAAAATATCCTCTTTCTGGAATAAATGTCCTTGATATTGGATGTGGAGGTGGATTGTTATCTGAGCCCATGTGTAGATTGGGAGCTAATGTTACAGCAATCGATGCTTCAAATAAAAATATTGCCATAGCAAACTTACATGCAAAAAAAAACAATCTTAAAATAAACTATATATGTTCATCGCCTGAAAAACTAAAAACAACAAAAAAATTTGATGTAATTTTGAACATGGAGATTGTTGAGCATGTTGAAGATGTTGATTTTTTTTTAAAATCATGCGCTAATCTTTTAAAAAAAAATGGATTAATGTTTGTTGCAACTATAAATAAAACCTTAAAATCTTATATATTTGCAATTGTTGGTGCAGAATATGTTTTGAGATGGCTTCCTATTGGCACCCATGAATGGGAAAAGTTTGTTAAGCCTGAAGAATTAAAAAATATACTAATCAAAAACAATCTTAATCTCAAAAAAATAGATGGAATGAATTTTAATATTCTGAAGGATGAATGGAATGTTTCTAAAGATTTATCAGTAAATTATATTGCGGAATTTAAGAAAAACTAATTTTCTTTTTCATCAACCCAAGGAATTAATTGTGTATCTATGCCCTCTTCTTTGAGCTCTATAATGTCTTTCTGAGAGGCTTTACCATATATTCCCTTTGTGGGTTTCTTACTATTGTAGTGAATAGATCTAGCTTCATATGCAAAATTATCTCCAACATACTTAAAATTTTCTTTTATAAACTTTTGGTAATTTTTAATTGTTTTCTTAATTTTTTTGTACTTCTGAGTATCAAATTTTTCTTCATTTTTAGCTTTTCTACTTATTAGCTGAGGAGCCATTAATGTTTTTTCAACTTTTTCAGAATTACAGTTGTGACAGATTAAAAGTTTTTTCTTTTTTAATTTTTCATATTCTGATGAAGATGAGAACCAGCTATCAAACTTTAATTCACAGTCATTACACAAAAGTTTATATTTTATCATAGTATAGAATTAGTTATCAAAATTTATATTTCAATATGTTCAACTTCTATAATCAGCATTAATCTCAATATAACTTTTTGTAAAATCCATAGTAAAAGCAGTAAAGCTTTTAGGACCAGTAAACAAATCTACATTGATGTCTATATTTTCACCTTTCATATACTCAGCTACTAATTTTTCATCGTAGTTCTTGTATAATTTTCCATCCTGAATTATTTGATAATTTCCAAATTTCAAACCTAATTTATTTAAATTTATTTTTGGTCCTGCTTTTCCTATTGCCATCACTATTCGTCCCCAGTTTGGATCTTCTCCCGCAATAGCTGTTTTTACCAAAGCTGAATTTGCAATTGAGAAAGCAATTGTCTTTGCATCTTGTTCACTTTTGCTTTTATTAATATTTATAGTGACAAATTTTGATGCTCCTTCTCCATCAGAAACTACTCTCTTAGCTAAATTTAACAAAACATTGTTTAATGCTTTGTCGAATTTTTTTAGTTTTATATCATTAATACTTTTAACATTTGAATTGTTTGCTTTATTTGTTGCAAAAATACTAACCATATCATTTGTGCTAGTGTCCCCATCACACGAGATAGCATTAAATGTATTTGTAATATTTTTTTTTAATAATTTACTTAAAATATCATTCGATAAGTTGGCATCTGTAAATATGTATGCCAAAGTGGTTCCCATATTTGGAAATATCATACCCGAACCTTTGGCAACACCATAAATTTTTACCTCTTTATCTCCAATTTTACATTGTTCCATCGCAAGTTTTGGTTTTGTATCAGTAGTCATTATTCCTAAGGCTGCTTTCATCCAAAGAAATTTGTTTTGTGTATAGTTGATTTTTTTAATCAAGTTTGGAATTTGAACTATTATCTTTTCAAATGGAAATGTTTCACCTATTGTACCTGTACATCCAAAAATAATTTCCTTTGAAGTAATTTTTTTTGGATAATCTTCATCTTCAACTTGTTTTTTTGATAATTGCTCAGAAGTTAAATCAGCAATTTTTGCAAGACTTTCGTAACCTTGTTTGCCCGTAAAAGCATTTGCATTTCTAGTATTTACAATAAGAGAATAAATTTTTTTTGATTTTTGATTTATATTCCATTTAATATTTTCTGAGATAATTTTTGACTGTGTATATACAGAGGCATGATTTGCACCATCTCTAAAGTAAAACATTACTAAATCATCTCTTTTAGTTTTGTATAAATCTGCACTTAGAGCTGAAATAGATAAGCCATCTATATGATCAAGGTCCTGGAAATCCATCATTCTGGTATTTTTTGATTTCGAGTTTAAAAAATTTGTTAAATTAATACCCATGATATTTAAAATAATTGTTTAATACATATATTAAACAATATATTTAAAGAATAAATCAAATAGTCATGTTTAACCCGCTTAACCTAATTACAAAATTTATCAAATCTAGTAATCAAAAAGAACTAGATAGAATTGGAATAATTGTAGAAAAAATAAATTCACACGAGGAACAATTCATAAAATTAAGTGATGCAGACTTTCCAAAAAAAACAGTTGAATTTAAAAATCAATTAAAAAATGGAAAAAGTTTAGACGAAATTCTACCTGAAGCATTTGCATTAGTAAGGGAAGCTGCAAAAAGAACAAGACAAGAAAGACATTTTAATGTTCAACTTATCGGGGGCGTAGTTCTCCACGAAGGTAAAATTGCTGAAATGAGAACGGGTGAAGGAAAAACACTAACTATTGCCTTAGCGGCTTATTTAAATGCGCTTTCTGAAAATGGAGTTCATATAGTAACAGTTAACGATTATTTAGCAAAAAGAGACTCGATGGAAATGGGTCTAATATATAATTTTCTAGGTCTTACTTCTGGATTTATAAATAATGACCAAGATGATCTGGAAAGAAAGAAAAACTACAATTGTGACATTACTTATGCAACCAACAGTGAATTAGGATTTGATTATCTAAGAGACAACATGAAGTTTTCTCAAAAAGAGATGGTTCAAAGATCTCATGCATTTTCAATTGTAGATGAAATAGATTCTTGTTTAATTGATGAAGCAAGAACTCCACTTGTAATTTCTGGAGCTGCAGAAGATAAAACTGCTCAATACTTAGCAATAGATAAACTTGTTAAAATTTTAAATAATAAAGATTTTGAAATAGATGAGAAAGAAAAAAGTATACTTTTAACAAACGAGGGTATTAATAATGTTGAAAAACTTTTTTCTAATGCTGGTATATTAAAAAATGATAATTTTTATGATCCAGAAAATCTTCATTTAGTTCACCATGTAAATCAAGCACTCCGTGCAAATCACTTATTTGAAAAAGGAAAGGATTACATAGTTAAAGACGGAGTTCTTAAAATTATAGATGAATTAACTGGTAGAATTCTAGAAGGAAGAAGATTTGGAGATGGACTTCATCAGGCTCTTGAAGCTAAAGAAAAAATTCAGATACAAAATGAAAATCAAACTTTAGCATCAATTACCTATCAAAATTATTTTAAACTATATAAAAAAATATCAGGTTGTACCGGTACTGCAGTCACAGAATCTGAAGAATTTTTTGAAATATATAATCTTTCAGTGGTTGTAATCCCAACAAATAAAGAAATGATCCGAAAGGACTATAATGATTTGATCTTTAGAACTGAAAAAGAAAAAAATGATGCAATAATTAATAAGATCATTGAAAAACATAAAATTGGTCAACCAATTTTGGTTTTCACATCTAGTATCAACAAATCAGAAGTTTATTCTAAATTATTAAATGAAAAAAATATTAAACACGTAGTTTTAAATGCAAAGAACCATGAAAATGAAGCTGAAATTATTGCAAATGCAGGAAAAGAAAAATCTTTGATAATTACAACCAGTATTTCTGGTAGAGGTGTTGACATCCAGCTTGGTGGAAAAAAAGGATCGATTCCTGATGATCAGTTAAAAATAGATAAAGAAAAAATTAAATCTCTAGGTGGATTATTTGTAATTGGTACAGAAAGAATGGAGTCTAGAAGAGTGGACAATCAAGCAAGAGGAAGAGCTGGACGACAAGGAGATGAGGGTAGTTCTGTATTTTATGTAAGTTTAGAAGATGATTTGATGAGAATTTTTGGCTCAGAGTCTATGAATAATATGCTTGAAAAACTTGGTTTAAAAGATGGTGAAAGTATTGATCACCCTTGGATCAACAAAGCATTAGAAAGAGCTCAGCAGAAAGTTGAAGCCAGAAATTTTGATATCAGAAAAACACTTATCAAATTTGACAATGTTTTAAACGACCAAAGACATGTTGTGTTTTCTCAAAGAAAAAATGCAATGAATAGTGAAAATATTTTTGATTATTCTGACGAATTTTTAAAAGAAATATCAGAAGACTTGATAAAATTAAAAATTCAAAACTTATCTAATCCAAAAAGTAATGAATTTAACAATAAAGTTAGGCAAATTGTTGGGAAAAGTTTTAATGATACTGAACTTGAAAGTTTGATTTCTGCAAAAGATAATGAACTGAAAGAGCAAATATCCTCAAAATTTAATGAGACACGTAATGAAAGAATTAAAGTTCTAAACGAGCAGCATGCAAAAGAAATTGAAAAAAGAATATTTTTGCAAACAATAGATTTGAATTGGAAATCACATATACAATATTTAGAACAACTTAGACAAGTGATTGGATTAAGATCTTACGGTCAAAGAGATCCTTTAGTTGAATATAAAAAAGAAGCTTTTGATTTATTTTCAAATTTATTAGAAAAACTAAAATTAGACTACGTTACAATTTTAATGAATTTAAAAGTTATAACAGAAGAAAGATCTTCCAACGAGGAAAGAGTAAATCCAAAACCACAAGCCAAAAAAATGGGAAGAAATGAACCTTGCTTCTGTGGATCGGGCAAGAAGTTTAAACATTGCCATGGAGCTTTGTAATTCTTAAAAAAGAAAAAATAAAGAAGCTAAAAATAATAAACCTATACCAATACCAAATAATAATTTTTTTGATTTGAAAATGTTATCAAAATTATTTTTCTTGATGGTCAAATTACTTAAATCTTCTACATTGCTCATAAAACCATCGTTTCTTCCAATTTTTAAAAATTTATTTTTTCTTTCATTCATTATATCTTCTGACGTCATTTCTTTGTATTGATCTAAATTTGTAGAAATAGATTTTCTAACGTTATCAAGCATCAGGTCTCTATCCCTGTGAGCACCACCTAAAGGTTCTGGGATTATTTCATCAATAACTTTTAATTTTAATAAATCTTTTGCGGAAAGCTTCATTGCTTTTGCTGCATCAAGCATTTTTTTTGGATCTCTCCATAATATAGTTGCACAGCCTTCAGGAGATATAACTGAATAAATAGCATTTTCTAGCATGATAACTTTGTTAGACGATGCTAATGCAATAGCACCACCTGATCCACCTTCACCTATAATTATTGCGATAGTTGGCACCTTAAGTTCCATGCAACATTCAATTGATTTTGCTATTGCCTCAGCTTGACCTCTTTCCTCTGCACCAACACCAGGATAAGCACCTGGCGTGTCTATAAAAGTGATAATTGGAATTTTAAATTTATTTGCTAAATTCATTAATCGAATAGTTTTTCTGTAACCCTCAGGTCGCATCATCCCAAAATTTCTTTGAATTCTACTATCCAAATCTTCACCCTTTTCTTGACCAATTACTAAAACTGACTGACCATTAAATTTTGCAAAACCTGTAAGTACAGATTTATCTTCACCATAATAACGGTCTCCAGATAGAGAAATAAAATCTTCGAATAAATTATCTATGAAAAATTTAGACTTTGGTCTGTCTTCATGTCTTGCAACCATGGTGGTTTGCCATGGATCTAGGTTTGAATATATATCATTTAATTTTTGATCTAACTCAACTTGTGTTTTTGAAATTTTTTGCGTATCTACTTCTGACAATCCCTCTTGATTGTAGGGATCTTTTAATTTTTCCAATTCTGTCTCTAAATCTTTAATCTCAGTTTCAAAATTAAGATAATTTTTCATAATATGGTTATAGCGGATGGTTAATTCATAAAAAAGGCAATAAAATGATATTTAATTTAAAGTGTAATTGTTATTAATTGACTCTTTTCTAGAAGAAGATACATATTTTCTATCGGGAGAGACTAAAAGATTTAGCACCGAAGGAGCAACCACCCCGGAAACTCTCAGGTAAAAAGGACCGATAGTTGCATAACACTCTGGAAAGAGAATTAATTCCGCCGAAGGAGCAAAACTCTCAGGCAAAAATACAGATGGGGTAATTTAGGTGATATGCAAGAAAAATATATAAATATAAATACTTTAAAAGTATCTGAAAAACTTTCTCAATTTATTAGCGACGAGCTATTAAAAGAAACAGATC
Organism: Candidatus Pelagibacter sp. HIMB1715; assembly: GCF_052047595.1. Classification (NCBI taxonomy): domain Bacteria; kingdom Pseudomonadati; phylum Pseudomonadota; class Alphaproteobacteria; order Candidatus Pelagibacterales; family Candidatus Pelagibacteraceae; genus Candidatus Pelagibacter; species Candidatus Pelagibacter sp. HIMB1715. The sequence goes on from NZ_JBNAJY010000012.1 coordinate 22,624, forward strand.
TATCTGTTGATAATTTTTGGTCAGGGTTCGAGAAAACAGTCAATGAATTAGCACCTAAAAATAAAGAATTAATAAAATTTAGAGAAGACTTACAAAAACAAATAGACAATTGGCATATAAAAAATAAGGGAAATGAATTTAATTTGTCAGATTATAAAAAATTTCTAACAGAAATTGGTTATTTGAAAGAAGAAGGTGACGATTTTGAAATATCAACTCAAAATGTTGATGAGGAAATAACAAGTATTGCTGGACCTCAACTTGTTGTACCAGTCATGAATGCGAGATATGCATTAAATGCTGCTAATGCTAGATGGATGAGCTTATACGATAGTCTGTATGGAACAGATGTAATTGAACAATCAGAAGATAGTGTATCTGAAAGATACGACCCATTAAGAGGTGAGATGGTAATAAAATATGGAAGAGATTTTTTAGATAAATATTTTCCATTAGCAGGATTGAGTTGGCAAAAAATTACAAGTTTTGCTGTTAAGTATGGAAAATTTAAAGCTTTAAAAGGTGCTGATATTTATGATTTAGTAGATGAGAATAAGTTTATTGGCCATAGGGGTGAAGCTGACAACCCGTCTGCTATAATTTTAAAAAATAACAATTTACATATAGAAATTTTAAAAGACTCAAGAGCTTTTGCAGCTCAACAAGATCATGCTGGGATTAGTGACATAATTTTAGAATCTGCGGTGTCAACTATATGCGATAACGAAGATAGTGTAGCTGCTGTAGATGCAGAAGATAAAATTGTTTGTTACAGAAATTGGCTAGGTCTGATGAAAGGTGATCTAAAATCAAAATTTGAAAAAGAAGGAAAATTATTTGAAAGAAAACTTAATCCTAATAGAAGCTATATTTCAAAAGATGGAAAAGGTTTAAAGCTTCATGGAAGAAGTTTACTGCTAGTTAGAAACGTTGGTCACTTAATGACTAATCCATCAATAATTTTAAAAGATGGTAGTGAAGTTCCAGAAGGAATAATGGATGCATTCATTACTACAGCTGCAGCCCTTCATGATATTAAGAAAAAAACTAATTCAAGAACTGGTTCTATTTATATCGTGAAACCAAAAATGCATGGACCAGATGAAACTGCATTTACTGATTTGCTTTTCTCAAAAGTTGAAGAAGTTTTAGGTTTACCAAAATATACCTGCAAGATTGGAATAATGGATGAAGAAAGAAGAACTTCAGCTAATTTAAAAGAGTGCATTAGATCGTTAAAAAATAGAGTTTTCTTTATAAATACAGGTTTTCTAGACAGAACTGGTGATGAAATGCACACCTCTATGGAAGCTGGTCCAATGATTAAAAAAGGTGACATGAAAACTTCAAAATGGATTACAGCCTATGAAAACAACAATGTTGATATTGGTTTAAAATGTGGATTTTCTGGAAAAGCTCAAATTGGAAAAGGAATGTGGGCAATGCCTGATAAAATGAAAGATATGATGGAGCAAAAAACTGGACATTTAAAAGCAGGTGCAAATTGTGCATGGGTTCCATCTCCGACGGCTGCAGCTTTACATTCGCTACATTATCATGAAATAAATATTTTTGATGAACAACAAAAAATTAAAAATAGAGAACAAGCAAAGCTTGATGATCTTTTAACAATACCTACTGCTGATAGACCAAATTGGTCTGTAGATGAAATTAATAAAGAAATTTCTAACTCAGCTCAAACTTTATTAGGTTATGTGGTCAGATGGATCGATCAAGGAGTTGGATGCTCCAAAGTACCAGATATAAATAATGTGGGTTTGATGGAAGATAGAGCCACACTTAGAATTTCATCTCAACATATTGCAAATTGGATACATCACGGAATTACAACAAAAATTCAAGTTGTAGAAATTCTTAAAGACATGGCTAAAATTGTAGATGATCAAAATAAAAATGACTCTAATTATGTAAGAATGAGTGATAACTTTGAAAATTCAATTGCATTTCAAACCGCTTGTGATTTGGTGTTTAAAGGAAAAGAACAACCATCTGGTTATACTGAACCTTTACTACATTTAAATAGACTTACTAAAAAGTCTAATCTGAATTAGAAACTAAATTAGACCGATTTTTAAAAGCAGAAAATAAAGTCCCGTCATCTAAACTTTCAATTTCACCACCTACAGGTAACCCCTGTGCAAGTTTTGTAATTTTTACATTAGAATTTTTCAGGCTATCTTGAATATAGTAAGCAGTAGTTTGACCTTCAACAGTTGCACTTGTGGCTAATATAACTTCTTCAATTTTATCTCGATTAACTCTCTCAACCAACGAGTTTACAAGTAAATCTTCTTTTCTTTGACCTACTGATGAAATAGTGCCTCCCAGAATATGAAAATACCCTTGATAAATATTTGAATTTTCAATCGACCATTGGTCAGCAATATCTTCTACAACACAAATCTTTGAATATTTATTTCTTGTATTTTCACAATTTATACATCCAGTTGAAATTGATTTAAGTGAACCACAAGAATTACATCTAGTTACATTTTTATAAACTTGAGCCAATGTATTTGCCATTGGTTTTACTAATTCATCGCGGTTATTAATGAGTTTTAAAACAATCCTTTTGGCAGATTTTGGCCCTAAACCTGGAAGCTTTGAAATTAATTTTATTAATTCCTCAATCTCGTTAATATTTTGCATCTACTATAGTGGCCACTTAAAACCAGGTATTCCAAATCCACCTGTAGCTTTTGATATCTCTTCTGATGTTTTCGACTTTAATTGTGATTTGGCGTTATTATGCGCAGCTACAATTAAATCTTCTATTATTGATTTGTCTTCTTTCATTATTTCATCTGATAGTTTAATTGATTGCATTTCACCTTCTCCATCTAAGACGATTTTTGCTGAATTTGAGCCAGAAATACCCTCTACTCTAATCTCCTTAATTTTTTGCTGACTCTCTTTCATTTTTGCTTCAAGTTCTTTTGCTTTGTCTAATATTTTATTAAAATCAGTCATTATTTTTATCCTCCTTAATTATCGATTTAACATCTACCAGTTCTGCATCAGGAAAATTTTCCATAAAGTTTTTATAAATTTCAGTTTGTTTAGCTTTTTCAATTAATATTTTTTTTTCATTTTCTTTCTTTTCTCTAATTGAAAGATCTCCTTTTGATTTACTAAGTGTGATAATCCATCTTTCTTTTGTCCATTCAAAAAGCTTTGTGGAAAGATCTTTTACAAAATCTTTATCAAGGCTGTCATTAAATGAAATCTCAATCCTATTTTTTTCAAATTTAACCAAATTGACATTTTTCTCTAATTCAAATTTAAGTTTTAATTCTCTTTTACTTGTGCAAGTAGCAATTAATTCATCAAAAGAATTAATTTGAGTTTTGACTTCTGCTTTAACTTCAGTTTGTATTTCAGGATTCTTTTTTTCTTCTTGAGAAATATTTTTTATTTGGTCAATAATTTTAGTCTCTTTTTTTATTTCAATTTTGCTAGTTGAATTTTCTTCTGTAGGTTTTGTATCTATTTGTTTAATTTGTTTTACAGAACTTAAGTGCATTAATCTAATCAAAAACATCTCAATTGATAAATGTTGATTTGATACAATATCTAATTCTTCTAACGACTTGATACAAAATTGCCAAAATAAAATTAATACATCTGGTTGGATTTGATTAGAAATATTTTTTATTTTGTTAAATTCTTCATCATTGAGAGAAAAATTTGTACTTTCTAAAGTTAAAGAATTTATATTTTTAAAGTAATACAACAGTTCTAAAAAATCATTTAAAAATATTTTTGGTTCAACTCCCTGATCGTATATTTTTCTATAAATTTTTATTACCTTTTCTTCTTCTCCTCTTAATATCAATTCAAATAAATCAATTAATTGTGATTTATCAAAATAACCAAAAATCTTTTGAGCAGAATTTAAATCTAGTTCTTTATCATTATCTAAACTCAATAACGCTCTATCTAACAGAGATAATGCATCTCTTACTGAGCCCTCTGATATTTTTACAATTAATTTTAGAGCGTCATCCGTAACTTTTCCGTTTTCTTTATCTTTAATTTTTTTTATAAAATCTAACAATTCAGAAGATTTAATCCTTGAAAGATCAAAACGCTGACACCTTGAAACGACTGTTATAGGAATCTTTTTTATTTCTGTTGTGGCAAATATAAATTTTAAATATGAAGGTGGTTCTTCCAATGTTTTTAGTAAAGCATTAAAAGCTTGTTTACTTAACATATGAACTTCATCGATTATAAAAATTTTGTACTTTGATGAAGTAGGTCCGTATCTGGAAAACTCAATTAGATCTCTAACATCATCAACTCCGGTCTTGCTGGCCGCATCCATTTCAAGTACATCAATGTGACTTGAATTTGCAATTGACTGACAATTTTCACACAAATTATCAATACACATTTTTTCAATACCATTTGAGCAATTCAAGGCTTTTGCTACAATTCTAGCGGTTGTAGTTTTTCCAATCCCTCTAATTCCAGTAAACAAATATGCATTAGGTACTTTGTCAGCTTTTATTGAATTGATAATTGTTTCAGCAACAACTTCTTGACCAATAAGATCATCAAATATTTGAGGTCTATATTTAAGAGCTAATACTTTTGAATTGTTATTCATAAATTTTATAAGGAGACTAGAACCTGAATAACTGTCTCTACGACTGCTTCCGTTAAGATCTGGTCGGGTTCAAGCAGCATCCACCTCTAGCCTCCAAATCTATTATAGCAGTTAAAATTTCTAATCTACAAGAAAAGATTATTGTTTTTTTTGTCTCAAACTATCGGCTTCAAAAACACCTAGGACGTGAAAATCCTCACAATGTAAGCCTAGCTCTTCAAGAGATTTTTGAACTTTTGGATCTTCAATATGTCCATCTAAATCACATAAGAAAAAATAAGAGTCGAAAGAATTTTTTTCAGGGTAACTTTGAAGCTTAGTAAGATTTACTCCATTGATGGCAAATCCTCCAAGCGATTGATAAAGAGCTGCAGGTTTACTTTTAAGTTTAAATAAAAATGAAGTTATATATTTTTTATTTCCAAACTCAGGTTGAGATATATTTTTCCCCATGACAAGAAATCGTGTTAAATTTCCACTCTCGTTTTCTATATTTTTTTTAATTACATCAAGATTATAAATTTCAGCACTTAGAGATGATGCTATTGCTGCCTGTTTTTTGTCTTTTGTTTTAGAAATCATTTCGGCTGATCCAGCTGTATCTGCTCTTATATGTTCAGCAATATTATTTTCTTTTATGAAATTTGAACATTGCGACAAACCCTGCGCGTGAGAATAAACTTCTTTTATATCAGACAGTTGAGCTCCCTGTTGACCTAATAAATTATGTTCGATTTTTTGAAAGTGCTCTCGGTAAATATTCAACCTATGCTTAAATATTAAATATTCAATTCCTATATTTCCTGTAATTCTATTAGACTCTGGAATTATTATTCTACAATCAGGTTCTTCTGAAGCTTTATTAAAACAATCATCAAAAGTTTTACAAGGTAAAATTTCAGCATCAGGGTCGATTGATAATGCTGCTAAATGAGAATAAGCTCCAAATGTTCCTTGAAAATATATTTTACCCATCAGGACTTATATTCCATTATTTTTTTTAAGGCCAGATAATCTTCCTCTGTGTCAACTCCTATAGGAGCTTTGTTGGCTACAGCAACATTTATTTTAATATTATTGTCTAGAGCCCGAAGTTGTTCTAATTTATTTTCAATTTCATTTTTTGATTGTGGTAATTCAACAAATTTTTTAAGAATTTCAGATGAATAACAGTAAATTCCAATATGGTGATAAATATTTGAGGTATCTTCAGATTTCCTTAAAAATATTTTTGCTTTAGAAAACGGGTCATCTTCTAAATTATTTTCAGTAATAACTTTAACTATATTCTCATTTGCTAAATCTGATTTATTCTGAATTTTAGCAGCAAGGGTTCCTATTTTTGCTTTGTGATCTATCATCATTTGGTTTAGGTTTACGATATCCTGAATATTTATTGCTGGCTCGTCACCCTGTAGGTTCATTATAAAATCAATATTATCTAAGTTGAGTTTGTGATAAGCTTCATATATTCGGTCTGTACCAGTTTTATGTTGATCACTTGTTAAAATAGCATTTCCTCCATTATTTTTAACATCATTGACAATCTCTTGATCCTCTGCTGCAACAATTACCTCTCCAATATTTGCTTCTTTTGCCTTATTAAATACATGTGAAATAATTGAAATATTATTGATTTTTAATAATGGTTTTCCTGGAAGCCTAGTTGCAGATAATCTAGAGGGTATAATTATAAGAGTTTTCATTAATCACTAATTAAAATAGAGGCAAATTTGTACATTAAATTTTAGTCAAATTTTAATTTATCATGTTATACGTTCAAAATTAAATTTATAAAAATGGATTCTTTTGAAATTAACAAAATTGTAGCTGCAGTTCTAATGGTAGCACTTCTTGTTATTGGTATAGGAAAATTATCTGATGTAATTTTTCATGTAGAAAAACCAGAAACTCCAGGTTACACGGTGGAAGTTGAACAAGTGTCTACTGCAACATCTTCTACAACAACTGCTGCAGAAGAAAAAGTCGATATTTCTGCATTAATGGCTATGGGAGATATAGCAAGTGGAGAAAAAATATTTAAAAAGTGTGCAGCCTGTCACTCAATAATTAAGGGTGGAAAAAATGCTATAGGTCCAGCTTTATATAATGTTGTTGGAAGAAAAGTTGGAGCAGTTGAAGATTATAAATATTCAAAAGCATTAGCTGCTTATGAAAAAGAATGGACATTTGAAGAGCTAAATGGATTTCTAAAAAAACCTGCAAAATATATTAAAGGTACAAAAATGGCTTATGCAGGTTTAAGAAAAGAAGCAGATAGAGCGTCTGTAATTAAGTATCTAAATGAAAATTCAGACAACCCAGTTCCACTACCTTAATTTTCCAAAACAATACAACAGAATACTTTTTTGAACGTGAACTCTATTAAGAGCCTGTACCCATACATGAGATTTTTTTCCTAAGAAAATATCTTCAGAAACTTCATTCCCTCTAGGCAGACAATGTAAAAAAATACAATTCTTATTTGCAAAACTCATTAATTTTTTATCAATTTTAAATTTTTTGAATGCTTGTATTTTTTTCTTCTTATTAACTTTATCATTCAAAGAAATAACTTTATCAGAAAAAATCACATCAGCTCCACTAGCAGCTTTTTTTGGATCATTATAAATATAAATTTTTCTTTTATTTTTTTTTACCCAACTTCTTACTTCTTGTCCTGGTTCGAAGTTTTTTGGACAACCAATGCTTAATTTGAAAGAAAATTTAACTGAGGCAGCGATTAAACTATCTAGCACATTATTTGAATCTCCAATCCAGCAAATATTTAATTTAGAAATAGGTTTTTTTGTAATCTCTTCAACTGTAAAAACATCTGAAAGTACTTGAGTTGGATGAGAGGACGGGCTCAAACCATTAATGACCGGAATAGATAAATATTTTTTAAAATCCTCAATTTTTTTATCACTATCTGTTCTCAACATAAATCCATCACCATAAGTTGACAGAACCTTCGCTGTATCTGATATACTTTCGCCACCTTGTCCTAAATGAAGTTCATTAGATCTAAGTGTTACAGTGCCTCCTCCAAGCTGTTTTATTGCTAAATAAAAACTCATTCTTGTTCTTAGGCTTGGTTTTTCAAACATTTGGATCAGAATTTTACCTTTTAACGGAGCACCTTTATCTGTCTCTAATGTATTAAGTCTTTTTCTAGAACTTTTTCTTTTTTTTGCATCAGTAATTATTTTTCTTAAATCTTTACTAGGAATATCTTTTAAATTTATAAAATGTTTCATAATTATTTAAATTTACTGCAAACTTTATTTATAATTTTCAAAGCTTCATCAAGCTCTCTTTTTTTAACATTAAGAGGCGGTAAAATACGCACAACATTTTCTGCAGCACGAATAGTTAATAATTTATTTTCCATTAATTTTTTAATAAAATTTGTCTGATCTTGATGTAACTGTATACCAATTAGAAAACCTCTTCCTCTTATTTGTTTAATAATACTAGGATATTTTTCTTTAATTTTATTAAGGTTTAATAAAAAATATTTAGATAATTTTTTTACATTATTTAAAAACTTTTTATTTGAAACTATATCCATTACTTTATTTCCAACAGACATAGCAAGTGGATTGCCTCCAAATGTTGAGCCATGGGTGCCAGGTACCATTCCGACAGAAACTTTTTTATTCATAAGAACAGCTCCTATTGGAAACCCACCTCCAATTCCTTTGGCTATTGGAACTATATCTGGCTTTACTTTAGATTTTTCAAATGCAAAGAAATCTCCTGATCTTCCTATTCCACATTGAACTTCATCCAGAATTAAAAGAATTTTTTTCTTATCACACAATTTTCTAAGCTCTTTTAAACAGAAATCTGGAATAACTTTAATTCCTCCCTCTCCCATTATCGTTTCAACCATTATAGCTGCAGTATCTTTTGTGATTTTCTTATCTAATGATTTATGATCTCCAAAAGTAAAGTGATCAAATCCTTTTACTTTAGGGCCAAATCCTTCTGTCATTTTTTTAGAACCACTCGCATAAATTGCAGCTAATGTTCTTCCATGAAATGAATTTTTAATGCAAAGAATTCTATTTTTATTTGGTTTACCTATTGAAAAAAAATATCTTCTAGCAACTTTAATGGCTGCCTCTGTAGCTTCTGCTCCACTATTTTGAAACATAACATAATCAGCAAATGTTTTTTTACATAGTTTTTTTGCTAGATTTTCTCCTTCAGGAATTTTAAAAGCATTTGATACATGCCAAAGTTTTTTAGATTGTTTATTAATTGTTTTTACTAAACTTGGATGAGCATGACCTAATGAATTAACGGCAATACCCATCACAAAATCAAGATATTTTTTTCCATCAGTAGAATAAAGATAACTTCCCTTACCATATTTAAATGAAATTTTTTTTCTGTTATAATTTTTTGCTAAATTGCTCATAAATTAAATTTGTTTTTATAAATTTTATTTCATAGATACAAGTTATGATTGAAAAACTAATTTTATTTGAGCTAAGCTTTTATTGTTGATAACTCTAATTTTTTCATTGTTTCAATTAAATTAATAACAGTATATTGTCATGTTAAAATTAATTAACACAACATATAGATATGAGTTGGACTGAAGAAAAAGTTTCGAAATTAAAGGAATTATGGGGCAAAGGCAACACAGCTAGTCAAATAGCTGAGATCATTGGTGGTATTAGTCGAAACGCAGTAATTGGAAAAGCCCATAGACTAAACCTTTCGGCAAAAATCAAAACAAGAACTGCAACTTCAAATAAAAATTTCGAAAATTCAATTGAGCAGAATAACGTTCAATCAAAAAGAGGGCGTAAAAGTAAGTTTAAATCATTGATTATCGAAAAAGATTTTGAACCTGAAAATCCTAAACAATTAGAAGAACTAGATGAGAATTTGTGTAAGTGGCCAATAGGTCACCCAGATGAAAAAGAATTTTATTTTTGTGGTAGATCTTCTTTAAAAGATTTTTCTTATTGTAAACTTCATTTACTTTATGCTTATCAGCCAAAAGGTAAAAAAGAAGAAGTTACAGAAAAAGAGGAAGTTCCAGAATTTATTGAAAAGAAAATTCAATCTGCTTAAAATCTTAACTCGTTTTAATATCTATATTATCTGAATTATATTTTTCTGTGGAAAATTGACCACCCTCCCTCCACATATAGCAATATTTTTTAACTTCTTCATCAAAGTATCTCAAACTTGGTATACCTATATCTGAATTTGATTTATATTTTCCAGATAAAACATTATCATATTTTAAAAGTTTTAATTGATCTCTAGTCAAAAGTGGTTTTGGCATTATTTCAAAAAATCTCGCTGACATTTGTGCTACAGGTAAAGGCATCGGTATTAACAATCTTTTCTTTCCAATTAAATTTAATAATTTTTCTATTATTTCTTTAAATGATATTATTTCTGGACCAACACATTCAATTATTTTGGAATTTACATTATTAGAAATAACATTAAAAATAACATCTGTCAGATCAGAGCAATGAATTGGTGCAAACTTGGTTTTGCCTTCATAATAGAGCGGAAATATTGGCAATCTATTTAAAAGTGTCATAAAATTTGTTGTAAAATTATCATCTACTGAATAAACAATAGAGGGTCTAATAATTGTAGCTAAAGGAAAATTTTTTAGAATTCTTTGCTCTCCCTCTAATTTACTTTTAGCATAATCAGAGTCTAAGGCCTCGTTTATTCCAAGTGCTGATAGATGAATAAAATGATTTAGTTTGTATTCTTTTGAAAGTTTAGATAACAAAGAAGGAAAAATTGTGTGAATATTTTTGAATGTATTTACCTTTTTCGACTCAAATAGTATGCCAACTAAATTTATACAAACGTCTGTTTTTTCAAAAAGCTTTCTAAGTTTTTGTTCTTCAAAAATATTTGACTCTACAATATCTATATATCCAGCATTTGCTTGAGTTTTAATGATGTAGCTTTTTTGGTGAATGTTTCTTGTTACAACAGTTACTTGATAATTCTCCTTTGTGAGCTTCCTAATTAAATTTCGACCAATTTGACCACTTCCACCAAAAATTAGACAATTTTTTGCTTTCATATATATATGTTTTAAAAATGAGTATTAATATTCAACTTCACAAAAATGATCTACCAGATGATTTAAATTTAGGCAATATAATTGCCATAGATGGTGAGTTCATGGGTCTAAATGTCAGACGTGATCCATTGTGCTTAATTCAATTATCTTCTGGTAATTCAGATGCTCATATAGTTCAATTTGACAGAAATAATTATCAAGCACCTAATTTAGTAAAGCTTTTGAATAATGAAAAAATAACAAAAATTTTCCATTATGGGCGTGCAGATATGGCTCATATTAAATATTATTTAAAAACAGAAACAAACAATATACTAGACACTAAAATTGCTTCAAAACTTGCAAGATCTTACTCTGATAATCATTCCTTAAAAACATTGATTAAGGAATTTATAAATATAGATATTAGTAAACAATTTCAAAGTTCAGATTTTGGAGGAGAATTAACTCCAGCACAACTTAAATACTGTGCAAATGATGTAATATATTTACATCGAATACATGAAGAATTAAAAAAAATACTAGAAAGAGAAAATAGACTTCAACTATATAAAAATTGTCTTAAATTCTTGAGAACAAGAGTCGAGCTTGATCTAGCATTATTTAAAGAAGATATTTGGTCACATTAATGATAAAAAAAAAATTTTCAAAATTAGCAAAAAATGTAATTGATCTTGAAATAAAGGCACTTCAAAGTTTAAAAAAAAATATAAATAATTCATTCAATAAAGCTGTTTTTGAAATTGCTAATTGCCAATCAAAAGTTATACTTTGTGGAGTTGGTAAAAGCGGTCTAATTGCATCAAAAATAGCAGCAACATTAGCTTCTGTTGGAACACCTTCGTTTAGTCTACTAGCCAGTGAAGCATCACATGGTGATCTAGGGATGATTTCAAAAAAAGATATTTTGATATTAATCAGTAATTCAGGAGAAACTAGTGAATTGAGAAATATTATTCAATATGCAAAAAGAAATAAAATTTTATTAATCGGAATAGTATCAAAAAAAGAATCTATTCTCTATAAATCATCTGATATCAAGCTATTAATTCCAAAGGTAAAAGAAGCTGAAGGTATAGTTCCTACCGCAAGTACTACTACACAGCTAGCATTGGGAGATTCGTTGGCAATAGCTGCAATGAAGTACAAAAAATTTGGTAAGATGGACTTTAAGAAACTTCATCCAGCAGGAAGTCTAGGTGCTCAACTCAAAACTGTTGAGGATATTATGCTAAAGGGAAATAAAATCCCTTTTATTGACGAAAATCTAAATATGAAAAAGGGTTTGTATGTTTTAAGTAAAAAAAAGTTGGGCTTTCTAATTATTCAAAATAAAAAAAAGCAAACCAAAGGAATAATTACAGATGGGCAAATAAGAAGGTTTAACGAAAAAAAAGAAAATCTTCATAATTCTTCTGCTAAAGAAATAATGACTAAAAATCCTATTAGTATAAACAAAGATTCATTAGCAGTGAATGCTATAAGTTTAATGAATGAGAAAAAAATTACTTGCCTTTGTGTACATAAAGGAAATGATAAATCTAGAACAATTGGTATTCTCCATATTCATACTCTTTTAGGTTCAAGCATTAATTAATGAAGTATTTAAATTTTAGAAGCTTAACTATTTCAATTGTAATATTAATTAGTATTGTTTTAATTTATTATAATAATTTCCAAAAAAAAAAAACAAATCAAATCTTAAATTTAGAATCAAAGGAAAATAATTCCACAAATTCAAATATTATCAAAGATATCAAATATTCTTCTAAAGACCTAAAGGGTAATGAATATATTATAATTGCCAATGAAGGTGAAATAGATTTAGACAATACTGATATAATTTTTTTGAAAGATGTAAAAGCTTTTATTAAATTAACTAAAAAAAATGAAACAATCAGAATCATCTCAGATTTTGGAAAATATAACACAATAAATTTTGACACAATTTTCTCAAGAAATGTAAATGTTGAGTACTTGGATAACTTAATCGTTGGTGATTACTTAGATTTTTCAAAAGATAAAAATTTATTAATTATTACAAAAAATGTAGTTTACACAAACTCTAGTAATGTTTTAAAAGCAGATGTAATTGAACTTGATACGATAACAAAAAACACAAAAATTTTTATGCATAATACTAAGGCAAAAGTAAAGATAGAAAGTCAAAATTAAATGACACTTAAAAAATTTAGAATTATATCTTTTAAAAAAGAGAGTACGATAATTGAGTTTCAAAATGTATCTCTATCTTATGGTAATAGATTAATATTAGATAACATAAGTTTTAAAATAAACAAAAACTCAATACATGGTATGTTAGGACCTAATGGTGCTGGAAAAAGTACAATTTTTAATTTACTTATAGGTGTAATAAAGCCAGATAATGGGAAAATCAAAATTTTTGGTGAAGAAATAAATCATTATCCAATTTATGAAAGAACAAAAAAATTTCACACATCATATTGTCCTCAGTATGGTGGTTATTTTTCAGATTTAACACTTGAAGACAATTTAAAGGCTATTAGTGAAATAGTCATTGAGAACAAAAATTTTAGACAAGAAAAAATTAACTATCTTGTTTCAAAGTTTGAACTTGAAAACTTAAGAAATATTAAATCTAAATTTCTCTCAGGTGGTCAAAAAAAACGCTTAATAATTGCAATGTCACTATTAAGTGAGCCCAAAATTCTATTATTAGACGAACCAATGGCCGCACTTGATGTTCTTACGATTAAAATGATGCAGGAAATAATTATAAATTTACAAAAAGAAAGTGATATAACCACCATAATCTGTGATCATCAAGCAAGAGATTTACTAGCTTGTGTAGATAAAGCTATGATATTAAGTAACTGCAAAATTATAGCGGAAGGCTCTCCATCTGATCTGGTAAACAATATCAAAGCAAAAACTGCATACTTTGGCGAGTCTTTTAATTATAGATAATTTTTAAATGTCAAAAATTGTTTTTATAAATCAAAAAATTAAAAACTTTAAGAAAAGTATAATAGTTCCTGGAGACAAAAGTTTAAGTATTAGATGGTTGCTTTTTGCTTCTTTAGCAAATGGTAAATCAAAAGCAAAAAATCTTTTAATGTCTGAAGATGTTTTGGCTGCAGTAAAAACAGTTAAGAAACTTGGTGTATTGGTGAAAGTAAATAAAAAAGAATGTATAGTTTTTGGAAAAGGGATTAACGGATATAAATACAAAAAAAATCTCAAGTTAAATGCACAAAATTCAGGTACACTAGGAAGGCTTATTCTAGGTTTAATTATAAATAATCCAGGACCAATTAGCTTAACGGGTGATAAAAGTTTATCAAAAAGAGACTTTAGTAGAATTACTGAACCACTTAGTAAATTTGGAGCTCGATTCAAATTGAGAAATAATAATTTTCTACCATTGAAGATGTATGGATCATCTAAATTAAAACCTATTAAATATGTAGAGAATAAGGGCTCGGCCCAATGCAAGAGTTCAATTATTTTTGCTGGAATGAGAACTAATGGAACTACAAAAATAAAAGCAAAAAAATCTAGAAACCATACTGAACTATTGTGTAAACATTTGAAATTACCAATTAGTATTAAAAGTAATAAAAATTATGACGAAATTAAAATAAAAAAAATAAAAAAAATAAAACCTATAAACTATAATATTCCCTCTGATATTAGCTCTAGTGCATTTTTCATTGTGCTTACTGCTTTGTCTGAAGCCTCAGAGTTGATTATTAAAAACGTTAATGTAAATCCATCAAGAATTGGAATCATCACAATTTTAAGAAATATGGGTGTAAAAATAATTTTCAAAAAACAAAAAACTTATAAGGGTGAAAAAATAGCTGACTTAAAAATATTTAGTGCAAAAAATATAAAAGCAATTAATTGCCCTGCTAGATTAAATAGCGGAGCAATTGATGAGTTTTTAGTAATATTTTTAGTTGCAGCTAAAGCGAAGGGTGTTTCTTATTTTAGAAATTTAGGTGAGCTAAATCAAAAAGAAAGTCCTAGGTTAAAATGGGCTGAAAAAATTTTGAGAAATTTAGGAGTGAGAACAATCACAACAAGTGATTCAATTAAAATTTTTGGTAACCCAAAATTAAATTTAGATTTTAATAAAAAAATAATAATAAAAAATTATTTAAAAGATCATAGAGTTTTTATGACAAGTTTAATTGCAGCTTTAAGTTTTGGAGGAAATTGGACTATTCATGACAAAGACTCGATCAATACTTCATTTCCAAATTTTTTAAAAATTATTGATGATTTAAATAAATGATAAAAAGAAAAAATATTCTAAAAATTGCTATTGACTCACCTGCTGCTGCAGGTGCTGGAACTTTGGCAAAAGCTATTTCCAAGCATTACAATCTATTTTATCTAGATACTGGAAAAATTTATAGATTTATTGCTTATCTAAAAATTAAGTTCCCAAAGAAGTTTAATAATAAATTCATAAAGTCTAAAATTAAGTTATTGCAGATAAAAGATCTTTCAAACAATAATTTATTGTCTGATGAAGTTGGGACAGAAGCCTCCATTATTTCCAAAATGAAAGCTATAAGAAAAATGGTCCATTCTTTTCAAATCAATTTTGCTTATAACCCTCCTAAAAAGTATAAAGGTTCTTGTTTGGATGGTAGGGATATTACATACAATATTATTCCAGATGCTGAATTCAAATTTTATATAACTGCAAATGTAAAAACTAGAGCATTAAGGAGATATAAAGAATTAAAAGGGTTAAAAAAAAAAATTACGTATCAAGAAGTCTTAAAAAGCATTAAAAAACGTGACAAAAGTGATTTTAATAGAAAAATATCTCCATTAAAGAAAACAAAAGATTCACTATTGATTAATACTACAAACCTTAATAAAAGGTCATGTTTTTTAAAAATAAAAAAAATAATAGACAGGAAAATAAATAATTAATGGAAATTTATAAAGACTTATCAAATCCAGCATCTCAAGAATTCGAAAAATTACTAAGTAACCAGCTTTCAAAAGTTCAAATTGAGGAAGGTAAAATAATAGATGGCAAAATAAATAAAATTACAGAGAAATTTGTATTCTTATTTGTTGAAGGCCTTAAATCAGAACCAGTTCTAGATATTAACGAATTGAAGAGCATGGGGCTTTCTGAAAAAATCAAAATTGGAGAAACAATCCCTGTTCTACTGGAAAAAATAGAGGATAAACATGGTGAAGTTTTGGTCTCAGCTAGCAAAGCCCAAAAAATTAAAGGTTGGGATAAATTAGTTGAGGCATATGAAAAAAATGAACCCATCATGGGAAAAATTACATCTAAGTGCAAAGGTGGATGCATAGTAGAACATATAGATACTGGCTCACTTATGTTTCTACCTGGCTCACAGATTAGTGATAAACCTTTAAAAGACATAAGTCACTTAATGAATGAACCACAAAAATTTGCGCTTATCAAATTAGACAAAGTTAGAGGGAACGCCTGCGTATCCAGAAGAGAAATAATTTCATCTTTCAAAAAAGAGGATAAAGCAAAAATAATTGAAAAATACAAAGTTGGTGACATTATAAAAGGTGCTGAAGTAAAAGGTTATAGTTCTTTTGGATGCTTCTTTAATGTTAATGGTGAATTAGATGTATTGGTTCATTTACAAGAAATTTCTTATTCAAGGGTAAATCATCCTGATGAAGTATTTAATATAGGTGAAAAACACGACTTAAAAGTTATCAGTGTTGATAAAGAAAAATTACAAGTTGGATGTTCGGTAAAACAATTATCTCCAGATCCTTTTGAGCATATTGAAAATTACAAATTAAATAAAATCTACAAAGTTAAAGTAGTAAAATTAATGGACTTTGGGGCCTTTTGTGAGCTAGAGCCAGGTTTAACAACTTTGCTTCATTCAAGCGAACTAAGCTGGACTAAAAAAAATATCTCAGCAAAAAAAATGTTTAAAGTTGGTGATGAGATAGATTGTGTAATTACTGAAATAGATAAAGAGAAAAGACGTGTAGCTATATCACATAGACTAACTCAAGATAATCCTTTCGAAACTTTTGAGAATAAATATCCTGTTGGTACTTTTGTTGAGGGAGAAGTTGTAAACAAAAATGAATATTCTTTATTTGTTAATATCGAAGATTTAGATATTGATGCTTTTTTACATTGTAATGATTTAACATATTTAAATAATGGTGAAGAAGAACTGTCTAAGTATAAAAAAGGTGATAAGCTTAAGGTTAAGGTATTAGAAATCAAATCATCTGAACAAAAGATTAGAGTTGGTTTAAGACAAACTCAGGCAGATCCATTTGACTGGTTTAAAGATAAGTCAAAAAATCAAACTATAACTGTTAAAGTTGTTTCAACTGATAGCAAAGGACTTATAGTTAGACCAGAAGGTTGTGAAATGGACTTTCAGATTAAAAAATCTGCAATAGCAATTAATGCTGCAGATGCTAGACCAAGTAGATGGACAGGTGGTGAAAAATTAGACTGTGCGATTGCAGACTTGGACATGAATAAGAGAAAAGTAACATTAAGCATTAGATTACTTGAAGAAATTGAAAAAAAAGAAGCTCTTGAAAAATATGGATCTGAAGGTTCTGGTAAAAACCTGCCTTTTTCATCATTGTCTGAGGATTTAAAGAAAAAAGAAGAAGAGAAAGAATAATTGAAGAAGTTATAAATTGGCTATTGTAAAATCAAAGCTTTTAAAACAACTCTCTCAAAACTACCCAAATTTCTTAAAAAAAGATTTAGAGAAATTTACCGATATAATTTTAAATGAAATAAAAAGATCACTTCGTAGAGGAGATGGAGTTGAATTAAGAAATTTTGGGACATTTAGAGTTAAGACTCAAAAAGCCTCGATTAGAAGAAATCCAAAAACTGGCGAAAAAGTTGCAGTTCCTGAAAAGAAAGTAATATCATGGAAAATGAGCAAGGAAATGTTTAAAAAGATCAATAATGAGGAATAAAATTATTTTCGTAGCATGTGATGATTCAAATTTAGATCAAATAAAGAAAATTCTTAAAAATATTAATACAACAAAGTTAAAAATTATTCCAAAATTCGGATTACAGTTTTTTTACTCAAAAAATGGAAGAAAATTTTTAGAAAAATACAAATCAGATTTTTGGTTGGATTTAAAAATAAATGATATTCCACAAACCGCTCTTTCTGCAGTTGATAGTTTAAAAGATTTAAAAAATTGCAAATATATTACAGTTCATGCAAACGGTGGTCTTGAAATGCTAAAAGCAATTAAAAATAAAACTAAACAAATTAATAAAAATTTAAAAATACTAGGAGTTACTGTGTTAACTAGTCTTAACAATAAATCGTTAAAAGAAATTGGTCATACCAAAACAGTTGACCAACTAGTTTTAAAGCAAGCTGGTATTGTTAAAAAATCAGGATGTGATGGGATAGTTTGTTCTGCAAAAGAAGCAAAAATGATTAGAAAAAAATACAAAAATTTATTAGTCATCACACCTGGTATAAGATTGCCAGGTGACAATACAAACGATCAAGCTAGAGTAATGACACCAAAAGATGCTTTCAAAAATAAAGTTTCGGGAGTGGTAATTGGAAGATCTCTTACAAAAGGCAATATTAAGAATAATATTAAAAAATTAATTAATCATTTATACTGATGATTAAGGGTTGTAAAATTTGTGGTATTTCTGATCCTGATACTTTAAATTTTTTAATTAATCACCCTCACCCACCAACATTTATAGGATTTATTTGCAACTATCCAAAAAGTTCTAGATATGTTGAATATGAAAATTTAAAAAAACTTTTAATCAATAATCCAAAACAAAGTTACTATGTTGCTGTTCTGGTAAAACCAAATATAAATATTTTAGAGAAAATTAAAAACTTACCTTTTGATTACTATCAACTATATGATTGTACACCTCAGGAAATAAAAGAGATAAAAGAAAAATATCAAAAGAAAATTATTACAGCTTTCACAATAAAATCAAAGTCTGATTTGAGTAATTATAAATTATATTCTGATCATACTGATATTTATTTATTTGATAGTAAGGGCTACGAGAAAAGTCAGTCTTTTGATCATGAATTGATTAAAAATATCAAGTTAAATAAGGAATTAATGATTGCTGGAAATATTCAATACAATGACGAGCTTAAAAATTTTAAAAATTTGGCAAATTTTATAGATTTATCTGGTGGTGTAGAAACATCTGGATTAAAAGACCTATCCAAAATAGAATTTTTTTTAAATAAAGTTAATGAAATTAAAAATGAAGCTTAAAAAAGGTGTTCCACTAATTGATCAACACGATCAGCAAGGTTTTTGGGGAGGAAAATTTGGCGGTAGTTTCATACCTGAAACTTTAAAAAAACCAGTAGAGGATTTAACAAAAGAATTTAAGAAACTTAGAAATAATAAAGCCTTTTTAAAAAAAAGGGATTATTATTTTAAAAATTATATTGGATCTCCAACCTCCTTTGTGAAATTAGAAAATTTGTCCAATCATTTAGGTGGAGCTCAAATTTGGGCAAAAGTAGTTTCTGAAGCAAATGGAGGTGCGCATAAAATCTATAATGCCACTGTTCATGCACTAATTTGCAAAGCTATGGGTAAAAAATATATAGTTGGCGATACTGGTGCTGGATATGCAGGAAAAATGTTAAGTATGGCAGCTAAAAAATTTGGCCTTAAATGTAAAATTTTTATGGGTGCTAAAGACATTAAAAGACAAAAACCAAATTGTGACGCTATGAGAAAAAACGGTGCAGAAATAGTACCAGTTTATTCTGGAAGTCAAACTTTAGTTGATGCAGTGAGTGAATGTATGCGATATTGGGTATCTAATTGTGATAATACACACATGTGCGTTGGTAGTACTGTTGGACCGAATATCTTTGTAAAAATATGTGGTTGGTCAACTGCACAAATTTCTAGAGAATTAAAAAAACAACTTAAAGAAGAATTTAAAAAAATTCCAAATAAAATTAAGTTAATTAATTGTGTTGGAGGCGGTAGTTCTGCATATGGATTTTGGAGTGAGTTTATTGACTTTGATAAAAAACAAATAGAATTAATTGGTGTAGAAGCTGGAGGTCCTAAAAAATCTAAACTTCATGCAGCACCACTAAGTAGAAATGCAAAAGTTGGTATTTTGCACGGAGCAGCTTCTTATGTTTGCCAAAATAATGAAGGACAAATTAATGATACAGAATCTATAAGTGCTGGTTTAGATTATCCTGGAGTTAGTCCTATTCATTGCTTTTTAAAAGATACTAAAAGAGCACGATATACTTATGCAACAGATGAGGATGCTCTTAATGCCCATGTCATGGTTACAAAGTTCGAAAAACTTAATCCAAGTTTAGAACCAAGTCATGCTTTTGCAGAGGCGATAAAGATTGCTCCAAAATTAAGTAAAGATACAATTATAATTGTTAACTCTTGTGGTGATGCAAAAAAAGATAGAGATATTTTAAAAGAGAGATTGGGAAAAAATTAATGAGCTCTTTACTTAATAAAGCTTTTTTAAATGCAAAAAAAGAAAATAGACCTGCCTTACTGACTTATACAGTTGCAGGAGATAATACTAAAAAAAAATCTTTAGAAATTCTTAAGTCTATTTCAAAATATGCTGATATTTGTGAATTAGGTTTTCCTCACAACACTCCCATAGCTGACGGAGGTCAAATCCAGACTAGTGCCTACAGAGCAATTAAAAACGGTATAAAAATTAATGATGTATTTTCAATTGCAAAAAATTTTAAAAAATCAAAAAAAAATACACCTATTATTCTAATGGGTTATTACAATATGATATTTCAGTACAATGAAAATAAATTTTTAGATAAATGTAAAAAATCAAAAGTAGATGGACTAATTGTTGTAGATTTACCTTATCCTGAAAACAAAAGTTTTGCATCAAGATGTAAAAAGAATGGAGTGAATTTTATACAACTGATATCACCTACTACTTCTCAAATTAGATTAAAAAAAATAATAAGGGACTCGCATGATATGGTTTACTATATTAGCATGTTATCAACTACAGGGGGTAAACTAAAAGTTTCCCCAAAGAAAATCTTGGAAAGATACAATAAAATTAAAAATCAAAATAAATCAAAAAATGTGGTGATTGGCTTTGGTATTACAGAAAAGACGATTAAATCTCTTAAAAAAGCTGATGGTCTAGTAGTTGGTAGTGCGATATGTAGAGAAATATCTAAATCAATTGAAAGAAGACAAAATACTGTCACAAATGTTACTAATATCGTTAAAAGATTAAGAAATAAAATTCAATGAACTGGATAACCAAAATTATTAAAGCAGGTGAAAAAATAAAAACTGCTATACGTGAACGAGCTACTAAAGAAGACATCGCAAAAAGTGAATGGACAAGTTGTTGTCGAGGACCAATTCTAAAAAAAGATTTAGAAGCAAATCTTTGGGTATGTCCAGATTGTAATAAGCATCATAGAATTAAACCAAAACAAAGATTTGATATTTTATTTGGAAAAAACAACTATGAAGTTTTTAAAACACCCATTCCAAAAGATGATCCTTTAAATTGGACAGATTCTAAATCATACAAAGATAGATTAAAAAGTGCTCGTAAGAAAACTGGATTAGATTGTGGAATGATGGTTGCATCTGGCACAATCAATAATATTAAAATAACAGCTGTTGCATCTGATTTTGACTTTTTAGGAGCTTCAATGGCTGCTGCAGAGGGTGAGGCATTTTTATATGGAATTCAACATGCAATAGAAAATCAAACTCCATTTATTTGCATAAGTGCTGGTGGAGGAATGAGAATGATGGAAAGTTTAATTTCATTATCGCAAATGACAAGAACTACACTGGCAATTAATGAATTAAAGAAAAATGGTTTGCCCTACTTGGTTTGTATTACAGATCCAACTGCAGGAGGAATAACTGCTTCCTATGCAATGTTAGGAGATATTCATATTGCAGAGCCAGGTGCTTTAATTGCATTTGCAGGTGCAAGAGTTATTCAAGGAACAGTAAAAGAAGAATTGCCTGAAGGTTTTCAAAAAAGTGAGTATGTTGAGAAAACTGGATTTGTTGATTTAATCGTAGAGAGAAGAGATCTAGCATCTAAAATAGGAACTTTATTATCAATATTGTTAAAACAAAATTCTGCTATAAGTTCTGAGCAAAATGAAACTTCAGAAGATACTCAGCAATTTTCAAAAGTTGCATCCTAAAGAAATAGATTTATCTTTAGATAGAATTCAAAATCTTTGTAAAAAATTAGGAAATCCCCAAGATAAAATTAAGGCCATATCATTTGTTGGAACTAATGGAAAGAACTCTACCATCCAGGCTATTTATGCAATTCTTAAGGAAGCAAATTTAAAATGCAATGTTTATACAAGCCCACATATACAAAAAATTAATGAAAGATTTGTATTTAATAATCAGGAATTAAATGACGAAGAATTAGCTGATTTATTAGAAGAGGTTGAAAAAGTTAATAATAACGAACCAATAACTGTTTTTGAAATGTTATCAGCTTGTTTTTTTTATAAAGCTGCCCAATATCCTGACAATATCAACTTAATAGAAAGTGGTTTATTCCACCGTTTTGATGCTACCAATATTTTAAAGAGTAATCTTGCAAGTATAGTAACATCTATAAGTAAAGACCATCTCGACTGGCTTCCAAAAGAAAATCAAACAATTGAGCAAATTGTTTTTGAAAAAACATCAGCCTTACTTAATTCAAATATTATTATCGCAAAGCAAAATAAAAAAGAGACAATAGAATGTATTAAAAAAACAATTAAACATAACTCTTCAAATAAGTTATTTTTTAATGAAGACTATAGTTATTCAATTCAAGAGAATGGTTTTTTTTACTATGAGGATAAATTGGGAGTTTTGAAACTTCCTCTACCGAACGTTCTTGGTCAGTTTCAACTAGAGAATATATCGACTGCTATTGCAACTATAAGAACTTTAAATCTTGGAATTCAAAGCAATGAAATAGAAAGTGGTATTCAAAATATTAATAATCTTGCAAGATTACAGGAAATTAAATCTGGAAAACTAAAAGAACTTGTAAAAAATAATACATTATTAGTTTCTGGGGATCATAACCCTGATGGAGCTAGAGTGGTAAATGAATACCTCCAAACTTTAGATTGTAATAAACACATAATCTTAGGTATGATGTCCAACAAGGATCATAATGAGTATATTAGTTATTTTAAAAATATCTCAACCTTGACCACTATTGATATTCCAAACCAACCTAATTCAATTGGTGGAAAAGACTTAAAAAACAAACTAAATTCATTCAAAAATGTTCAGTACAAAGAAGATATATTTGATGCAATCAAGTCTATTTCGGTCAAGAAAAACGATATAATCTTAATTACAGGTTCTCTTTATCTGGCTGGAGAAATACTTAATTTGAATTAGATATTTTTTTCTAAAAATTCTTTCATGTGGCTTTCAGGTACCCCACCAACTTTTCTATCTACTTCAACACCTTTTTTGTAAATAATAACAGTTGGTACGCCTCTTATGCCCGCAGCACTTCCAGTGTTTATTCCGCCATCTTCTACATCAGCATAATAAAAACCAGCTTTACCTTTGTATTCATCGGCTAATTTATCCATCACTGGTTTTAAAGCTTTGCAAGGTCCACACCAAGCAGCTGAAAACTGGATTACTGAAACATCTTCATTTTTGATTTTACTATCAAAATCTTCATCTTTAAAATCTATAAGCATAATTCCTTTCTATAAATTAAAGTTTTAAAGTCAACTATGCAATTTCATATTTTTTTTCAATAGACATAATAAATTCATTTATTTCATCCAATTTTTTTAGTTCTTCTTCATCATCTCTGTTGGATGCTTGATCTCTTAAGGTGTCTATTTCAGTGTAAGCCATTGCTATAGTTTGCCACTTTTCTCTATTTTTACTTAAAATTCTTCTAGCTATCTCACTTTTAATATTTTTATATAAATCAGGTGGTAATACGTGAGGTGCTTCTTGGTAAATAATTTTTTGTCCAAACCATGCACATCTCTTATCTTGAAATTTATCTAGTAATCTTAATTTTTCTTCCCATGACGAGCTGTGCCATGTTTTAAATAAAGCAGTATCTTTGTTTGGAACAAATTTCTCATACAATGTTTCCTCAGGAAGTAAATCTTCTTGATTTTGAGTTTGAGCCTTTTCCTCTGCAGCTTCCCTATTAATGATTTGAATATTCTTACATAGGTTTTCGCTAGATCTAACTAATTTAGCTCTTTTTTGAATTGTTTCCAAATCAAGATCTGCATAGGCTTTTTCTTTTAAAGCAAATTTTTTATCTAATACAACAGGCGCTTTATTTGTTTTAATAACTCTTAAAGCTTTAGGACTTATTTTTTTAAGATTAGCTTTAAGCTCATTAACAGACATGTTTAAAAAAGGTTCTGGATCTCTTCTTAAGTCCCAAAGATATCCCCAGGAAGCATAAGACGGATGAAAACAATGTTCTGGATGTAATGTTGAAACTAAATACATCATATTTCTTCCTTTAACATTTTCAAAAATTGAATAAATACCTTCTCCTTTTAAAATAGATTCCACACCACTCTTTGTAGAAGTAGTTAAAAATTTTTCCCAATTTTCATTATGCTTTTCTTTTATAATTCTTAAAATTTTCAAACTAGTAAATGCATCGTGATATGCAGTGTGTTGTTGCGAAGTATCAAATCCTTGTTGTCTTGCTAAACCTTCAAGGGCAAGACTTTCATTTCCAGCATCTGTTAATTCAGTTTTTAAAGTTTCAGAATTAATTGTTTGTGCAGCTCTTGCAACATGAAGACCATCGTGTTCTTTATTTGGAGACGAATGAGTAATGTAAGGATATCTGTTACCTTTAAAGAAATTGAAATGGAACATTCGTCTATCAAAATTTAAGTTACTCCATCCCATAAATAATGCTGGGGCAGCTTTTGAAAAAAAGTTTTCAACTGCTCCTAAAAATTCATAATGAGAATAATTTCCTTTAGTAAGTAAATCGATACTTGTTGAGTTTACCAATAGAGCTTTAGCACTTGGCACTTCTCCTTCTGGCATTCTGCCTCTGATATTTAACTTACCAATTTCATTTAAATTTTTATCAACAACAACTGCTCCAACCTCAATAATTGATCCCCAAATAGTGCTATTCGTTGTTTCAGTGTCGTAGATTACAAATTTGTCCATATTTTCTTATATTTTAAGTTAAATTAGATAGTTCATGAAATTTTTTTAATCTTCCTAAAAACAAATTTTGATAGATGACTAAATCATGTCCTTGAATTTTAAATTCTTGGAATAATTTATCTACAGTGCAGACCAAGATTACACAAGAAGTGATATTAGAGTTGTACACAACATTATGAGCCAAAGAATAAGCGCTGGTTTGTAATAACCATGAATCGATATACTCAGCTTTCTTTGGTTTGTTACTTTGTTTAAAATCTATAATTGTTTCTCTTCCTTCATAAACTCCAACACAATCCGCAGTGCCAGCATATTTATCTGGATAATACAATGTGCACTCAACACCCCATATTTCTTCCAATCTATTTTTTAAACCATGATCTATAATTTCTTTTGCCATCAATTTATATTGTTCATTATCATCAAAAAAACTTAAATTTTCTCTACCAAGCAAGTAAGATTCTAAGTAGTTATGCATCTGTGAACCTCTACTGCTTGCTGCTTTGGTAATAGCTTCAGCTTCTTTATATCCTGTTCTCTCCCTCCAATTTGCCAATGCTGCTTTATCCTCATCTGATTTAGTAACATCTAAAATTGAAGTAACACTTGGTAATTTTTCTTCTCCCAAAAGATATCTTCTAATGCCATCAACTGTTGCTCTTGAAGATTTTGGATAATCATATTTACGATTCCATTGCATGAGATTTCTTATAAATGGTATTATCAAAAAAAAGAAATTAATTTTTAATTTGTCTTTGTTTATCAACAAATTTTTCAACGTTGTCTGTTTGTACAGCCTTCTCAACCTGCTCTGGATCTTTTATGCTTTCCAAAGTTCTATTTATTGATCTTGCATCTGTACCAAATTTATCTACCACACCCATAGCATCTTCTAATTTTTTTCTAAGAACTACTATGTTGTCAAAGTGTTTTGAAAATCTTGTACTTATTGTTTTTAAATGATTGTAAATTTCAGTTGCACCCTTTTGAACTTTCAAGGATTGAAAACCCATGTGTAAAGATTGCAAATATGCTGACAAAGTATTGGGGCCACAAATTACAACTTTATATTTTTTCATTAATTCTTGAGTTAATAATTCTTTTGTACTTGGGTCTTGGTATTCAGTTAATTCTTTGTACAAACTTTCTGTAGGAGCATACACAATTGCAAAGTCAGTAGTTTTTGGTGGTAAAATATATTTTTCATTTACACTTTTAGCTTTTGCTTTAAATGCAGTGGCTAATTTTGCTCTAGCATCAGCAACTAACCTTTTATCTTCCGCGTCATGACCATCGGTAATTGCTTTAAATTTCTCCACCGGAAAATGACTATCCACTGGAACTAAAACATCACCTTGAAGCTTGATTGCAAATTCTACATTCTCACTTGTATTTTCTTTCATTTTCACATTTGTCATGAATTGAGAAGCTGGTAGTAAATCTTTAATCAGTGCATCCAAACTAAACTCTGCAAGAGTTCCATATTTTTTAACTCCAGCCAAAATTTTTGTTATGCCTTCTTGGCTTTGGTTTAATAGTTGAACTTGTTGATTAAAATTTCCAACTTTTTCATCTACTTTAGTTAAAGCTTCTGTCATATCTTTTGTTACTCCGGTAGACAGATTGTTAAATGAAGTGGACATTGCTCCAAGTGAACTATTGATTGTTGTATTTAAAGTATCCTTCAAACTTGAAATTTCGGATTTTAAATTAGCTATTTCTTCAGCTTCTTTATTTTCTTTTTGATCTTCAGGCTTAGATCTCAAATTTAAGTAAAGAATTGCCGAAACTACTCCGAGCAACAGAATTAAAATAACTAAAAATATAGCTTCCATGAATCACTTTATATCATATATAAAATATGT